>NZ_OPYO01000031.1:0-121487 GCF_900275665.1 Pseudomonas sp. JV241A | reverse complement strand
GCATGAGTCACCGAGGCCAGTGCTGGGATAACGCCGTCATGGAGCGCTTCTTCGGTGCATTGAAGTCTGAGTGGATGCCAGCAGAAGGTTACGAAACCGAAGCGCAAGCACAGTTAGACATCCAGGCTTATCTGATGCGTTACAACCTTAAGCGTCTCCACAGCTACAACGGCTATGAAACCCCGGTAGCCATGGAGAAAAAGCTCAAGGTTGCGGCATGAACCTAAACCGGTGTCCAAAATCTGTTGACCAGTTCAGCTTGCCCCGCGATCGCGGCCTGTCAGTCACATCGTATCGCGAGCCAAGCCCGCTCCTACATCGCCCAACGGCTGTTGCGCCAGGCCTGGCGCGCCGCAGCATCCTGGAAGGTCCAGGCGATCATGCGGCTCTGCTTCTGCCCCTGGCCCATCTCCACCACTCGCTGTTCGACAGCACCGGCCTTTTTTAGCGCTGCCTGGATACCGGGCAGGTTGGAGGCTTTGGACACCAGACTGGTGAACCACAGCACCTGCTGGCCAAGGCTGGCGCTTTCGGCCACCAACTGGCTGACAAAGCGGATCTCGCCGCCCTCGCACCAGAGTTCGTTGTTCTGCCCGCCAAAGTTCAGCACCGGCAACTTGCGCTTTGGATCGGCCTTGCCCAGGGCCCGCCATTTGCGCTGGCTGCCGCGGGTGGCTTCTTCGCGCGAGGCGTGGAAAGGTGGGTTGCACAAGGTCAGGTCGAAGCGCTCGTCGCTGTTCAGCAGCCCCAGCAGGATGTGCTTGCGATTGCCTTGCTGGCGCAGGCTGATGGCCTTGCCCAGGCCGTTGGCCTGGACGATTGCGCCGGCTGCCGCAAGCGCCGTGGCGTCGATGTCCGAGCCGAGAAAACGCCAGCGATAATCACTGTGGCCCAGCAACGGGTAGATACAGTTGGCGCCGATGCCGATGTCCAGCGCCTGGACTTGCGCGCCACGGGGGATTTCACCTCCGTTTTCTTCAGCCAGCAGGTCGGCCAGCACGTGCACGTAGTCAGCACGACCGGGAATCGGTGGGCACAGGTAATCGGCCGGGATATCCCAGTGCTGGATACCGTACTGGGCCTTGAGCAGGGCGCGGTTGAATACCCTGACCGCGTCCGGGTTGGCGAAGTCGATGCTCGGCTTGCCGTGGGGGTTGGTGATCATGAACCGGCCCAGCTCAGGGCTGCTCTTGATCAGCTGGGGGAAGTCGTAGCGGCCCTGGTGGCGGTTGCGCGGGTGCAGGGTCGGTTTGTTGGTTGTGGTCATCTTGATGTCCGGTGGAAAGCATCGCGGGTCAAGCCCGCTCCCACAGAGACTGTAGGAGCGGGCTTGACCCGCGATAGCGTCGCTGAGATCAGCGAGTGTTACAAGGCGGCAATCCGCGCATGCTGCTCGGTGAAGTTGGCCAGGGCCTGTTCGGCCTCAGCCAGCTTCGCGCGCTCCTTGTCGATCACCGCAGGCGGTGCCTTGTCGACGAAGGCGGCGTTGGACAGCTTGCCGCCGACGCGCTGGACTTCACCCTGCAGACGCTGGATTTCCTTGTTCAGGCGAGCCAGCTCGGCGTCCTTGTCGATCAGGCCGGCCATCGGCACCAGCACCTGCAGGTCGCCAACCAGGGCGGTGGCGCTCAGTGGCGCTTCGTCCTGCTCGCCGAGCACGGTGAAGGATTCGATCTTCGCCAGCTTCTTCAGCAGCGCTTCGTTTTCCTGCAGGCGGCGTTGGTCTTCGGCGCTGGCGTTTTTCAGGAACAGTTGCAGCGGCTTGCCCGGGCCGATGTTCATTTCGCCGCGGATGTTGCGCACGCCGAGCATCAGCTCCTTGAGCCACTCGATATCGCCTTCGGCAGCGGCATCGATGCGGCTTTCATTGGCCACTGGCCATGGCTGCAGCATGATGGTCTTGCCTTCGGCGCCGGCCAGCGGCGCCAGGCGCTGCCAGATTTCTTCGGTGATGAACGGCATGAACGGATGGGCCAGGCGCAGTGCCACTTCCAGTACCCGTACCAGGGTGCGGCGAGTGCCACGGGCGCGTTCGACCGGCGCGTTCTCGTCCCACAGGACCGGCTTGGAAAGTTCCAGGTACCAGTCGCAATACTGGTTCCAGATGAACTCGTAAAGCGCCTGGGCGGCGAGGTCGAAGCGGAACTGATCGAGCTGGCGGGTCACTTCGGCTTCGGTGCGCTGCAGTTGCGAGATGATCCAGCGATCAGCCAGCGACAGCTCGTAGGCCTCACCGTTCTGGCCGCAGTCTTCGCCCTTGTCCAGCACGTAGCGCGCGGCGTTCCAGATCTTGTTGCAGAAGTTGCGGTAGCCTTCGACGCGGCCCATGTCGAACTTGATGTCGCGACCGGTGGAGGCCAGCGAGCAGAAGGTGAAGCGCAGGGCGTCGGTGCCGTAGCTGGCGATGCCTTCAGGGAACTCGGCCTTGGTCTGCTTGGCGATCTTCTCGGCAAGTTTGGGCTGCATCATGCCGCTGGTGCGTTTTTCCAGCAGCTCGTCCAGGGTAATGCCGTCGACGATGTCCAGCGGGTCAAGGACGTTGCCCTTGGACTTGGACATCTTCTGGCCCTGGCCATCGCGCACCAGACCGTGCACATAGACAGTCTTGAACGGTACCTGCGGGGTGCCGTCCTCGTTCTTCACCAGGTGCATGGTCAGCATGATCATCCGGGCTACCCAGAAGAAAATGATGTCGAAGCCGGTGACCAGCACGTCGGTGGAGTGGAATTTCTTGAGGAATTCGGTCTGCTGCGGCCAGCCCAGGGTCGAGAAGGTCCACAGGCCCGAGCTGAACCAGGTGTCCAGTACGTCGTTGTCCTGGTTCAGGACCACGTCGGCGCCGAGGCTGTGCTTGCTGCGGACTTCTTCTTCGCTGCGGCCGACATAGACCTTGCCGGATTCGTCGTACCAGGCCGGAATACGGTGGCCCCACCACAGCTGACGGCTGATGCACCAGTCCTGGATGTCGCGCATCCACGAGAAGTACATGTTTTCGTACTGCTTGGGCACGAACTGGATACGGCCGTCTTCAACGGCAGCAATCGCCGGCTCCGCCAGCGGCTTGGTCGACACGTACCACTGGTCGGTCAGCCACGGCTCGATGATGGTGCCGGAACGGTCGCCTTTCGGTACTTTCAGGGCGTGGTCGTCGACGCTGACCAACAGGCCTGCGGCGTCGAAATCGGCGACGATCTGCTTGCGTGCGACGAAGCGGTCCAGGCCGGCATACTGGGCAGGCAGGGTAGCGTCGACGCTTTCATTGACGCTGCCATCGAGGTTGAACACCTGGGCGGCCGGCAGGACAAAGGCATTCTTGTCGAAGATGTTCAGCAGCGGCAGGTTGTGGCGCTTGCCGACTTCATAGTCGTTGAAGTCGTGGGCCGGGGTGATCTTCACGCAGCCGGTGCCGAATTCAGGGTCGCAGTAGTCGTCGGCAATGATCGGGATGCGCCGGCCAACCAGCGGCAGCTCGACGAACTTGCCGATCAGCGCCTTGTAACGCTCGTCTTCCGGGTTCACGGCAACGGCGGCGTCGCCGAGCATGGTTTCCGGGCGAGTGGTGGCGACGATCAGGTAATCCTTGCCGTCGGCGGTCTTGGCGCCGTCAGCCAGCGGATAGCGCAGGTTCCACAGGTGACCCTTCTCGTCGTGGTTTTCCACTTCAAGGTCGGAGATCGCCGTGTGCAGCTTGGTGTCCCAGTTGACCAGGCGCTTGCCGCGGTAGATCAGGCCGTCTTCATGCAGGCGCACGAAGGCTTCTTTCACAGCTTCCGAGAGGCCGTCGTCCATGGTGAAGCGCTCGCGGCTCCAGTCGACCGACGAGCCCAGGCGGCGAATCTGGCGGCTGATGTTGCCACCGGACTGATCCTTCCATTCCCAGACCTTTTCCAGGAATTTCTCGCGGCCCAGGTCGTGGCGGCTCTGCCCCTTGGCCTCAAGTTGACGCTCGACCAGCATCTGCGTGGCGATACCGGCGTGGTCGGTACCTGGCTGCCACAGGGTGTTGCGGCCCTGCATGCGGCGGAAACGGATCAGGGCGTCCATGATCGCGTTGTTGAAACCATGCCCCATGTGCAGGCTGCCGGTGACGTTCGGCGGCGGGATCATGATGGTGTAGGAATCGCCCGCGCCTTGCGGAGCGAAATAATTCTCGGACTCCCAGGTGTTGTACCAGGAAGTTTCAATAGCGTGCGGCTGGTAGGTCTTATCCATGCGCGGCGGGACCCTTAGGCATTTATTCAGGAAAGCCGGAGAGTATAACGAAGCGGCAAGCTTCAAGCGACAAGCTGCAAGCTCAGAGCGCCGCACGGCTCTTGCAGCTTGTCGCTTGAAGCTTGTAACTGCTTTTTATTGGTTAAGCATGCGCTCAAGCCTGGCATCGAGGCGGCGCTTGATCTCGCTCTCGATATGCGGGGCGAAATCGTTGATCACGTCCTGCATGATCAGTTGCGCGGCCGCGCGCAGTTCGGCGTCCAGGTGCAGCAGGGTTTCCTGGCGCTTGGCCTGTGGATCGGCAGGGGCTTCAGGCACGTGCGCTGGCGGCACTTCGGCCTCTTCGAGCAACAGCGGGATCTGCTCCTCGACGGTGTCGGTCAACAGCGGTGGTTCGAGGGATGCATCACCTAGCAACTGGCGGATCGACTCCAGGTCGTCCAGCAAGTGCGCGGATTGGGGCAGGGGAGTGGGTTTGTCCATCGTCTTCAGAGTCGCTGTAAGCGGTGATCTTGCAGAGCATAGCCCTGTTCGCGGTAGAAACGGAAACTCTCTCGGGCCGCCTGACGAATCGCCGGCTCTTCGACCACGATCTCGGCGATCCGGGCAAAGCGGGCAGCGAACGGCGGCACCTTGAGGTCAAGGTTGATCAGCAGGTCCTGATGGCTGCCGGCATCATCGCCAAGGCCCAGGGCCACGCTGCCCTGCGGGTCGTCTTCAGCCGGGCTGTGGGGCACGAAGGCCTCGCCCTTGAACGCCCACAGGCGTGCGTCCAGTTCATCGCGCTGGGCGGCGTCGCTGCAATGCAGGTAGACCCGGTGCCCAAGGCGCCAGGCTTTGTCACAGAGCTTGCAGGCGAAATCCAGGCGCGCCGAGGGCGCGGCGCTGGGCAATATGTAGAAATCGACTTTGGTCATGGTCAGCCTGCCGGCCGGCTACGCCCGAAGGCGCAGACGGCCAGCGTCATCTCAGGCGTTGGCGCGATCGAGCAGGTACTGGGTCAGCAGCGGTACCGGGCGGCCAGTGGCGCCCTTGTCCTTGCCACCGCTGATCCAGGCGGTACCGGCGATATCCAGGTGGGCCCAGTGGTAGGCCTTGGCAAAGCGCGACAGGAAGCAACCGGCGGTGATGGTGCCGGCTTTCGGCCCGCCGATGTTGGCGATGTCGGCGAACGGGCTGTCCAGTTGCTCCTGGTACTCGTCGAACAGCGGCAGCTGCCAGGCGCGGTCGTCGGCGCGCTTGCCGGCGTCGAGCAGTTGCCCGACCAGCTCGTCGTTGTTGCCCATCAGGCCTGAGGTGTGGCTGCCCAGGGCGACGATGCAGGCGCCGGTCAGGGTGGCGATGTCGATCACTGCCTGTGGCTTGAAGCGCTCGGCGTAGGTCAGGGTATCGCACAGCACCAGGCGGCCTTCGGCGTCGGTGTTGAGGATCTCGACGGTCTGCCCGCTCATGGTCGTGACGATGTCACCCGGACGGGTAGCGCCGCCGCTTGGCATGTTCTCGGCGCAGGCCAGCAGGCACACCAGGTTGATCGGCAGTTGCAGTTCGAGCACGGCGCGCAGGGTGCCGAAGACGCTGGCAGCACCGCCCATGTCGAATTTCATTTCATCCATGCCGGCGCCGGGCTTGAGGCTGATGCCGCCGGTGTCGAAAGTGATGCCTTTGCCCACCAGCACGAAAGGCTTCTCGCTTTTCTTGCCGCCCTGGTAGTTGAGCACGATCAGGCGTGGCGGCTGGTCGCTGCCCTGGCCAACGGCGTAGAAGGCGCCCATGCCCAGGTCCTTGATCTTCTTCTCGTCCAGCACCTCGACCTTGAGGCCCTTGAATTCCTTGCCCAGGGCCTTGGCCTGTTCGGCCAGGTAGCTCGGGTGGCAAACGTTCGGTGGCAGGTTGCCCAGGTCGCGGGTGAAGCCCATGCCGTTGGCGATGGCGATGGCGTGCTTGACCGCGCGCTCAACGTCACTGGCGCCGGCCTTGGCGCTGAGCAGGGTGATCTTCTTCAGGGCGCGAGGTTCGGCCTTCTTGCTCTTGAACTGGTCGAAAACGTACTGGCCATCGAGCAGGGTTTCGGCAAGCAGGCGGGTCTTGCCATAGAAGGCATCGCGGCCGGTGACGGCGACGTCGTCCAGGGCCAGTGCCGCATCGCTGCCGTTCAGGCCTTTGAGCACTGCCAGCACGCTGGCAATGACCTTGCGCCAGCTGCGATCACCCAGTTCGGCATCCTTGCCGGTACCGACCAGCAGTACGCGCTCGGCCTTGAGGTTGGGCAGGCTGTGCAGCAGCAGGGTCTGGCCGACCTTGCCGGCCAAATCGCCGCGCTTGAGCACGCTGGCCAGGGCACCGCCGGTGGCTTCGTCGATGGCTTTGGCAATGGCGCCGAGTTTGCCGCCTTCTGCCACGGGCAGTACCAGGGTGGCGGTTTTCAAGGATGCTGCGGCTACGCTTTTTACAACCAGTTCCATGTCAGGTTCCCCGAATGATCTGTCGGTGCGCGTTGTCTATGCAGGCGCTGTCGTGGCCGCGTGGTCGCGTACCAGTGCTAAAGCCCCCAGTTTGAGCCTGCTTCGCCCGCCCTGACAACCCCGAGATGAACCATTGTGCAGCGCCAAGTGACAGGCACGGTCAATCACAGGATAATGCGCCAACTTTTACCCGGGTCCGCTCTGGCGAGCGGGCTACTATCTTGGCTGTTATGGATTTCTTGTTCGGCTGTCCGAGCCTGACAACCCAGGAGTGTCTGGTTTGATCGTCTTTCGTTATCTGTCCCGCGAGGTCCTGGTGACCTTGAGTGCCGTCAGCGCCGTGCTGCTGGTCATCATCATGAGCGGGCGCTTCATCAAGTACCTGGCCCAGGCGGCCCAGGGCGTGCTCGATCCGAGCGTGCTGTTCCTGATCATGGGTTATCGCCTGCCGGGGTTCCTGCAGTTGATCCTGCCCCTCGGCCTGTTCCTCGGTATTTTGCTGGCCTATGGCCGGCTGTACCTGGAAAGCGAGATGACCGTGCTGTCGGCCACCGGCATGAGCCAGCAGCGGCTGCTGGGCATGACCATGGCTCCGGCGGCACTGGTTGCCCTGCTGGTGGCCTGGCTGAGCCTGAGCCTGGCGCCCCAGGGCGTTACCCAGGTGGCGCAGATCATCAACCAGCAGGACGCCCTGACCGAGTTCGACACCCTGGTGCCGGGTCGCTTCCAGACCCTGCGCGATGGTTCACGGGTGACCTACACCGAAGAACTGTCGGAAGACCGGGTCAACCTGGGCGGCGTGTTCATTTCCGAGAAACGCTTCAGTCAGGACAAGACCAAGGATCGCGGACCGTCGGTACTGGTCGCGGAAAAGGGCCACCAGCAGGTCAACGCCGATGGCAACCGTTACCTGATCCTGGAAAACGGTTACCGCTATGACGGCAACCCCGGCCAGGCCGACTACCGTGCGATCAAGTACGACACCTACGGGGTGCTGTTGCCCAAGCCTGAAGTCAGCGAGGAAATCACCGAGCGTGAGGCCATCCCGACTTCGCAACTCTTTGGCAGTGACGGCCTGCGCGAACGTGCCGAGCTGCAATGGCGCCTGTCGTTGCCGCTGCTGGTATTCATCGTGACCCTGCTGGCGGTGCCGCTGTCGCGGGTCAACCCGCGCCAGGGCCGTTTCCTCAAGCTGCTGCCGGCGATTCTTCTGTATATGGCGTACCTGACAATGCTGATCGCCGTGCGTGGCGCCCTGGAGAAAGGCAAACTGCCGATCGGCCTGGGCATCTGGTGGGTTCACGGCCTGTTCTTGCTGATCGGCCTGGGGCTTATGTACTGGGAGCCGTTGCGCCTCAAGCGTGCCGCTCGCCGTGCGGAGGTGGCCCATGGTTAAGCTCGACAGCTACATCGGCAAAAGCGTGCTGATGGCCATTCTGGCCGTGCTGGGGATCATTCTCGGCCTGGCTTCGCTGTTTGCCTTCATCGACGAGATGGGCGACATCACCGACACCTACACGGTGATGGACGCCAGCAACTTCGTCTTGCTCACCGCGCCGCGGCGGCTGTACGACATGCTGCCGATGGCCGCGCTGATCGGCTGCCTGATCGGCCTGGGCAGCCTGGCCAGCAGCAGCGAACTGACCATCATGCGCGCCGCTGGCGTGTCCATTGGCCGGATTGTCTGGGCGGTGATGAAGCCGATGCTGGTGTTGATGCTGGCCGGTATCCTGATTGGCGAGTACCTGGCCCCGGTAACCGAGAACAAGGCCCAGGCCGACCGTTCCCTGGCCCAGGGCGGTGGTGAGGCGCAGAGTTCCAAACGTGGCATGTGGCACCGCCAGGGTGATGAGTTCGTGCACATCAACTCGGTGCAGCCCAATGGTCTGCTGTATGGCGTGACCCGTTATCGCTTCGACAACGAGCGGCATATGCTGACGTCCAGCTTTGCCCGGCGCGCCCAGTACCAGGACGATCACTGGCAGCTCAGCGATGTGACCACCACGCATTTCCGCGGTGACCACACCGAAGTGGTCAAGGCCGCCGAAGAGCGCTGGGATGTTTCCGTCACTCCGCAACTGCTCAATACCGTGGTCGTGGCGCCAGAGTCGTTGTCGATCACCGGCCTGTGGGATTACATCCACTACCTGTCCGACCAGGGCCTGAACAACGCCCGTTACTGGCTGGCGTTCTGGACCAAGGTGCTGCAGCCGATGGTGACTGCGGCCCTGGTGCTGATGGCCATTTCCTTCATCTTCGGCCCCCTGCGTTCGGTGACCTTGGGCCAGCGAGTATTCACCGGGGTGTTGGTGGGCTTTGTGTTCCGCATCGCCCAGGACCTGCTCGGGCCTTCCAGTCAGGTATTCGGCTTCCCGCCGTTGCTTGCGGTGGTGCTGCCGGCGGCGATCTGTGCGGTGGCGGGGTTGTGGTTGTTGCGGCGCGCTGGATAGGGCGTTGCACACAAGAAAAAGCCGACCCTTGGGTCGGCTTTTTTCTGCCTGCTATTTCTTGAGCTTGGGAATTCGCACCAGCTGAGTGTCGGAGTAGATGTCGTGCCAGCTGCGCTTGCGCTTGTCGAACAGTGCCCAGATGAAACCCAGGCCCAGGCACAGCCACGAGCCGATCGACACCACAAAACGCAGCAGCGCCTGCCACAGGCTGATGGCGCTGCCATCAGCGTTCTGCACGCGGATGCCCCACACCTGCATGCCCAGGGTCTGACCGCCATGGGTCCAGAACTTGGCAAAGAAACCGAACAGGGCGAAGAGCAAAATAGTCGATAGCAGCGGGTCGCCGTCCAGGGCGCCGGCTTCGGTCAATTCGCGCATGCGCGCCTCACCGAGAAAGGCCATCTGGATCATCTTGTATGCACCGGCAGTGACGATCAGCAGCGCGGTGCACAGCAGGAAATCATAGAACATGGCGGCCAGGCGGCGGCCAAGGTCGACAGGGGGAAATTCACCCTCGGGCTGTAACAGGTGCTTGGGCACTGGCGAGGCCCTCCTTGCGCAAAACGCCCATTCTACGGAATTGCGCGCACAAAAAAGCCCCTGCTGTTGCCAGCAGAGGCTTCTTTGTTGATGAAGATCAGCCTTCGGCTTGAACTTCGTCAGCCTGCATGCCTTTCTGGCCTTGCACGGCGATGAAGGTGACTTTCTGACCTTCTTTCAGGCTCTTGAAGCCGTTGCCCTGAATAGCGCGGAAATGTACGAACAGATCCGGACCGCTTTCTGGAGTGATGAAACCAAAACCTTTCTCGTCGTTAAACCACTTGACGGTACCGCTCTGACGTTGGGACATTGTCTTATTTCCTTTGAAACTTAGAATTAGTAACAGCTTCTTCCAAATGAAAGAGTACTGGGCTGGGTTGCAGGAAAGTAAGAGACGTCGAACGGGTGTAGCAAACATCAGAGCTACTGCCCAGGTCACGAACCATAGCGACCCATGCAAACACAGTGCACAGACAATACGCTAACTTTGAAGACAAAAACAAGCCCTGCAGACCGCTGCCGCTGTGCCTTTTAGCCACCGTTCGGTGGATTTTTTCCGGCTCATTCCAAGCGGTGTTGCAACGCTTTTCGAAAGTTATAAAACGCGTTCGAAATCGAAAACCCGAACGCGTCATGACACTCTGTTTCAAGTAACGATTCAGCCGCGATAATAGCGCTGCGCAACGAACGGCATCTTGCTGACTTTCATCGCCACGCGCTTGCCGCGAACAATGGCCCACACCGGGGTATCCAGTGCGGTATGCGCCGCATCCAGGTAACCCATTGCCACTGGCGCATTCAATGACGGACCAAAGCCGCCGCTGCAGATGCTACCGATTACCGTGCCCGCTTCATCGACAATCTCGGCGCCTTCACGGACCGGCGTTCGCTCCTGCGGCAGCAGGCCCACGCGTTTGCGCGCAACACCGCTTTGCTGTTGGGCGAAGATCGCTGCGGCGCCCGGGAAGCCAGCGGCACGCTCGCCGTCGGCGCGGCGGACCTTGGAGATGGCCCACAGCAGGCTGGCTTCGATCGGTGTGGTCTGGGTGTTCATGTCGTGGCCGTACAGGCACAGGCCGGCTTCCAGGCGCAACGAATCACGTGCCCCCAGGCCGATTGCGGCTACTTCCGGTTCGGCCAGCAGACGGCGCGCCAGTTCTTCGGCTTTTTCTGCCGGAACGGAAATCTCGAAACCGTCTTCACCGGTGTAGCCCGAGCGGCTGACAAAACAGTCGGCGCCCAGCAGTTGCACCGGCTGGAACTGCATGAAGGTCATTTTCGCAACCGCAGGTGCCAGGCGCTCCAGTACCGTGACCGCCGCCGGCCCCTGCAGGGCCAGCAGGGCGCGCTCTTCGAACAGTGGCTGGATCTGGCACTGATCGCCGATGTGCTTGCGCAGGTGGGCCAGGTCCTGTTCCTTGCAGGCCGCGTTGACCACCAGGAACAGTTCGTCGTTGCCCAGATTGGCGACCATCAGGTCGTCGAGGATGCCGCCTTGTTCGTTGGTGAACATGGCATAGCGCTGCATGCCCACCGGCAGGTCCATGATGTCGACCGGCACCAGGGATTCCAGGGCCTTGGCCGCAGCGGCGCCGCTCAGGCGGATCTGGCCCATGTGCGAAACATCGAACAGGCCGGCGTGCTCGCGGCTGTGCAGGTGCTCTTTCATCACCCCCAGCGGGTACTGGACTGGCATGTCGTAACCGGCGAAGGGCACCATGCGGGCGCCCAGTTCCAGGTGCAGGGCGTGCAGCGGGGTCTTGAGCAGTGTTTCGGTGGACATTGATGACTCCTTGGGGCTTGAGAGGGTGTCAGCATTCGATGATGTTGACGGCCAGACCGCCGCGGGCGGTCTCCTTGTATTTGCTTTTCATGTCGGCGCCGGTCTGGCGCATGGTGCGGATGACTTTATCCAGCGAGACGAAGTGCTGCCCGTCACCGCGCAGGGCCATGCGCACGGCATTGATAGCCTTGACCGAGCCCATGGCGTTGCGCTCGATGCAGGGCACCTGGACCAACCCGCCGATCGGGTCGCAGGTCAGGCCCAGGTTGTGTTCCATGCCGATCTCGGCGGCGTTCTCGACCTGCTGCACGCTGCCGCCCATCACTTCGCACAAGGCGCCGGCGGCCATCGAGCAGGCGACGCCGACCTCGCCCTGGCAACCGACTTCGGCACCGGAGATCGAGGCGTTCTCTTTATAGAGGATGCCGATGGCGGCGGCCGTGAGCAGAAAGCGCACCACGCCGTCGTCGTTGGCGCCCGGGATAAAGCGCATGTAGTAGTGCAGCACTGCCGGGACGATACCGGCGGCGCCATTGGTCGGCGCGGTGACCACGCGTCCGCCGAAGGCGTTTTCTTCATTGACGGCCAGGGCATACAGGTTGACCCAGTCGAGCACCGACAGCGCATCGCGCAGGCTCGCCTCCGGGTTGCTGCACAGCTGGCGGTACAGCGCTGCGGCACGGCGCTTGACCTTGAGCCCGCCAGGCAGGATGCCCTCGTTGCGACAACCGGCGGACACGCAGTCCTGCATGACCTGCCAGATGCGCAACAGGCCACTGCGGGTTTCGCTTTCCGGGCGCCAGGCCGCTTCGTTGGCCAGCATGATCTGGCTGATCGACAGGTTCTGCGCGGTGCAATGGCCGAGCAGTTCCTTGGCGGTCTTGAACGGGTAAGGCAGAACGGTGCTGTCTTCGACGATGCGATCGGCGCCGGCCGCGTCCTCATCGACCACGAAACCACCGCCTACCGAGTAGTACTCGCGGCTGCGAATCTGCAAACCGGCGGCGTCAAAGGCACGGAAGATCATGCCATTGGGGTGAAAGGCCAGGGGCTTGCGGATCATTGCCAGGTGCTGCTTTTCGACGAAGTCGATTTCATGCTCGCCGAGCAGGTTGAGCCGGCCGCTGCTGCGGATGGCCTGCAGGCGTGCGGGGATGCTTTCGGTATCGACCGTGTCCGGGTGTTCGCCTTCAAGGCCGAGCAGCACGGCCTTGTCGCTGCCGTGACCTTTGCCGGTGGCGCCAAGCGAGCCGTAGAGTTCGGCCTTGACGCAGACCGTGGCGCTGAGCAGCTCGTCGCGGCGCAGGCCTTCGGCAAAGCGCGCGGCGGCGCGCATGGGGCCGACGGTATGGGAACTGGAGGGGCCGATGCCGATCTTGAACAGGTCGAAGACGCTTAGTGACATGGTCGTACCCTCATTGTTGGGGAGAAGCATCGCCGGCAAGGCCGGCTCCCACAGGGTTCTTTGGTGTTCTCGAAACCTGTGGGAGCTGGCTTTGCCAGCGATGAGGCCAGCAGGCCGGACTCAGACGTCCTGATAGCTCTCGATCGACGGGCAGGCACAGACCAGGTTGCGGTCGCCGAACACGTTGTCGACCCGGCCGACCGGTGGCCAGTATTTGCCTTCCACCAGCGATGCCAGCGGATACACCGCCTGCTCGCGGCTGTACGGGTGGCTCCACTCACCGGCGATCTCGGCGGCGGTGTGCGGGGCGTTCTTCAGCGGGTTGTCGTCCTTGTCCAGGCTACCGCTTTCTACCGCGCGAATCTCTTCGCGGATGCGGATCATCGCCTCGCAGAAACGGTCCAGTTCTTCTTTAGACTCGCTTTCGGTCGGTTCGATCATCAGCGTGCCGGCTACCGGGAACGACATGGTCGGGGCGTGGAAGCCGAAGTCGATCAGGCGCTTGGCCACGTCATCGACGCTAATGCCGCTGCTGTCCTTGATTGGACGCAAATCGAGGATGCACTCGTGCGCCACCAGGCCGTTGCTGCCGGTGTACAACACAGGATAGTGCTCTTCCAGGCGGCGGGCGATGTAGTTGGCGTTGAGGATGGCCATCTGCGATGCGCGCTTGAGCCCGGCGCCTCCCATCATGCGGATATACATCCAGGTGATCGGCAGAATGCTGGCGCTGCCGAACGGTGCGGCGCAGACCGCGCCCTGCTTGTTGTCCATGTGCGCGTGGCCGGGCAGGAACGGTGCCAGGTGCGACTTGACGCCGATCGGGCCAACGCCCGGGCCGCCACCGCCGTGGGGGATGCAGAAGGTCTTGTGCAGGTTCAGGTGCGAGACATCGCCGCCGAACTTGCCCGGTGCGCACAGGCCGACCATGGCGTTCATGTTGGCACCGTCGATGTACACCTGGCCGCCGTTGTCATGGATGATCGCGCAGATCTCGCCGATGGCTTCTTCGAACACGCCGTGGGTCGAGGGGTAGGTGATCATCAGCGCGGCGAGGTGTTCGCGGTGCTCGATGGCCTTGGCGCGCAGGTCGTCGATGTCGACGTTGCCGCGGGCGTCACAGGCGGTGACCACCACGCGCATGCCGGCCATGTGGGCGGTGGCGGGGTTGGTGCCGTGGGCCGAGGACGGGATCAGGCAGATGTCGCGGCGTGCTTCACCACGGCTCTGGTGGTAGGCGCGGATGGCCAAGAGGCCCGCGTATTCACCCTGGGAACCGGCGTTGGGCTGCAGCGACACGGCGTCGTAGCCGGTGGCGGCGCAAAGCATCGCCTCCAGTTCGCTGGTCAGTTGCTGGTAACCCTGGCTCTGTTCTGCCGGGGCGAACGGGTGCAGGTTGCCGAATTCGGTCCAGGTCACCGGGATCATTTCGCTGGCGGCGTTGAGCTTCATGGTGCACGAGCCCAGCGGGATCATGGTGCGGTCCAGGGCCAGGTCCTTGTCGGCCAGGCGGCGCAGGTAGCGCATCAGCTCGGTTTCACTGTGGTAGCGGTTGAACACCGGGTGCTCAAGGATCGCCGACTGGCGCAGCAGGGCGCGAGGCAATTGCGCTTGAACGCTGGCAGCGAGGGCGGCGAAGTCCGGAGTGGCCTTGCCGTCGGCGAACAGCTGCCACAGCGCTTCCACGTCTGCCTGGGTGCTGGTTTCATCCAGCGACAGGCCCAGGCGCTGGGCGTCAATCTGGCGCAGGTTAAGGCGCTGGGCGCGGGCCTGGTCGTGCAGGGCGGCGGTGGCGCTGCCAGTGGCCAGGGTCAGGGTGTCGAAGAAGTGTTCAATCTCGACATTCACACCCAGCTGCTGCAGGCCGGCCTTGAGGATCGCGGTCAGCGCATGGGTGCGTTCGGCGATCTGCTTCAGGCCCTGGGGACCATGGTACACGGCGTACATGCTGGCGATGTTGGCCAGCAGCACCTGGGCGGTGCAGATGTTGCTGGTGGCTTTCTCGCGGCGGATGTGCTGCTCGCGGGTCTGCATGGCCAGGCGCAAGGCGGTCTTGCCGAAGCGGTCGATCGAGACGCCGACCAGGCGGCCCGGCATGTCGCGCTTGAACGCGTCGCGGGTAGAGAAGTAGGCCGCGTGCGGGCCACCGAAACCCAGCGGCACGCCGAAGCGCTGGGCGCTGCCAATGGCCACGTCGGCGCCGAATTCGCCCGGTGGGGTCAGCAGGGTCAGGGCCAGCAGGTCGGCAGCCACGGCAACCAGGGCATTGGCGGCGTGGAAGCGCTCGACCAGCTCACGGTAGTCGAAGACTTCACCGCTGCTGGCCGGGTATTGCAGCAGGGCACCGAAGAAGGCGCTGACATCGCCCAGTTCACGCTCGTCGCCGACGATGACGTCGATACCCAGCGGTTCGGCCCGGGTACGCAGCACGTCGAGGGTCTGCGGATGGCAATGCACGGAAGCGAAGAAGGCGTGGCTGCCCTTGTTCTTGCTCAGGCGTTTGCAGAAGGTCATGGCTTCGGCGGCAGCGGTGGCTTCGTCGAGCAAGGATGCGTTGGCGATCGGCAGGCCGGTGAGGTCGCTGATCAGGGTCTGGAAATTCAGCAGCGCTTCCAGGCGGCCCTGGGAAATCTCAGGCTGGTATGGGGTGTAGGCGGTGTACCAGGCCGGATTTTCCAGCAGGTTGCGCAGGATCGGCGCCGGGGTATGGCAGTTGTAGTAACCCTGGCCGATGAAGCTCTTGAACAGCTGGTTGTTGCCAGCGATAGCCTTGAGCGAAGCCAGGGCCTCGGCTTCGCTTTGCCCAGCGCCCAGCTCCAGGACGCTGGTGCCCTTGATGCTGTCGGGGATGACGGCGGCGCTCATGGCTTCCAGCGAGTCGAAGCCGAGGGTGGCGAGCATGTGCTGCTCGTCGCGCTGGCGTGGGCCGATGTGGCGAGCGATGAATTCGTTGGCGGTGCCGAGGTTGATGGTCATGGCGGTTCCTCAGGCGTCAGCGTTGGCTTTGATCAGGCGGTCGTAGGCGTCCTGGTCGAGCAGTTGCGCGACGGCGCCGGCGTCGGCCGGGATGAAACGGAAGAACCAGCCTTCACCCAGCGGATCTTCGTTGACCAGCTCGGGGTTGCCTTCGAGCTGTTCGTTGACCGCAACCACTTCGCCGGTCAGCGGCATGTATACGCCACTGGCAGCCTTGACCGATTCGACGGTCGAAGCTTCGGCACCTTTGTCGTAGCTTTGCAGCTCCGGCAGTTGCACGTAGACCACATCGCCCAGGGCGTTCTGGGCGAAGGCGGTAATCCCGACGGTGACGCTGCCGTCAGCTTCGGTACGCAGCCATTCGTGATCTTCGGTGAATCGCAACTCGCTCATGGAAACTCCTCAAGGGCCGCAGGGGACGGCTGTGGGCGTGGCTCAAGTGAGCCCAGGGATGAGCAATGCCATAGCAATAATGCGGCCATCTATAAAATATCGTTATAAAACAATAGGTTATAAATTTTCTGAGTAATGGAAGGTTTACAGCTGTAGCGAAATCGCTACACCCGAAGCCGGGAAAAAAAGCGCAAGGGGATCAGAACCTTGCGCCATGGCCCTGAAACTGTGCTGTATCGATATCGTTACGCTGTAGTGATTTCAGTACGGCCGGTCAGGGCTTGGTCGGGATGCCGTATTTGCGCAGGCGATGGGCAATGGCGGTATGCGAGGTTTGCAGGCGGCTGGCCAGCTGGCGGGTCGAGGGGTAGCTGCTGTAGAGCTTGGTCAGCAGGTTGCGCTCGAAGTCTTCCACGGCCTGTTCCAGGCTGTCGACTTCAGCGTCATGCCCACGGGCCACCGAGGTGCCGGCGATGTCCAGGTCACCGATGTCCACCAGGCTGCTTTCGCTGATGGCGGCGGCGCGGAAGATCACGTTCTGCAGCTGACGCACGTTGCCCGGCCAACGGTTACCCAGCAGCGCCGGGTAAGTGGCCGGGGCCAGGCGGCACAGCGGGCGCTGGATCTGGGTGCAGGCCTGCTGCATGAAGTAGCGCGCCAGCAGGAGGATGTCCTGGCCACGCTCGCGCAGCGGCGGCACCTGCAGGTTGAGCACGTTCAGGCGGTAGAACAGGTCTTCGCGAAAGGTGCCTTCGGCGACCATCTTTTCCAGGTCGCGGTGGGTGGCGCTGAGGATCCGCACATTGACCTTCACCTCACGGTCGCCACCGACCCGGCGAAAGCTGCCGTCGTTGAGAAAACGCAGGAGCTTGGCCTGCAGGTACGGCGACATTTCGCCGATCTCGTCGAGGAACACCGTACCCTGGTTGGCCAGTTCCATCAGCCCCGGCTTGCCGCCGCGTTGTGCGCCGGTAAAGGCGCCGGGGGCGTAACCGAACAGCTCGCTTTCGGCCAGGTTCTCCGGCAGCGCCGCGCAGTTGAGCGCCAGGAAGGGTGCGCTGTGACGGCTGCTGATGGCGTGACAGGCGCGGGCCACCAGCTCCTTGCCGGTACCGGTTTCACCGTGGATCAGCAGCGGTGCATCCAGGGCCGCCACGCGCAGGGCGCGGGCCTTGAGGGTGCGGATCGGCGGTGAATCACCCAGCAGTGCATCGAAGCCCTCGGCGTGATCATGGTGCAGCGCCGACAGCCGTTCGCCGATGCGATTGGGCTGATACAAGGTCAGCAGTGCACCGGCGTTGGTGATCGGCGTGGCATCGAGCAGCAGCGTCTGGCCGTTGAGAGTCACTTCGCGCAGGGGCAGGTGGAAGCCCTGTTCGATCAGGGCTTCAAGCAGGCCAGGGTCGCCAAACAGATCGGCCACCGAACGGTCGGACGGCTCCTGGCCGCACAGCGCCACCAGCGCCGGGTTGGCCAGCAGTACATGGCCGGCGCTGTCCAAGGCCAGTACCGGATCGCTCATGGCCGCGAGCAGGGCATCGAGCTGCAGGTGACGACGCTGGCCGGGGAGGATGTCGACCACTTGTACGGTTTGCACGCCATGCACGTTGAACAGCGCGTCGTGCAGCTCTTCGAGCACGTGGGGGCTGAGGGTCGGGGCGTCGATGTAGACGTTCGGCGGCACCATCTCCACGGCGTCCAGGTTGAGGTTGCGGGCGCCGAGCAGGGCCAGCACTTCCTGGGTGATGCCGACGCGGTCGATGAAACTGACGTGGATGCGCATGGGGGAGGGGTTCAAGGCTGCCGGAGGCGGCCAGTATGCTGTTCAGCGCAATCGCGGGGCAAGCCCGCTCCTACCTGGGTGGGAGCGGGCTTGCCCCGCGATGAGGCCGGTAGGGCTACTCGAAGTGCTCGGGATTGACCGAATCCCCCGACTTCACATCCAGCTTCTCGCGAATGTCCTCGAACATCAGGTCGTAGATCTTGTGCGTTGAGCCCAGGCTCTCGAATTTCTTGGGCGACGGCATGTAGCTTTGCGCCCTGCGCGTGGCGACACTCAGGAAGCTCGGCAATACCTCTTCTTTGCTCAGGAAGAACTTTTCCTCCACGGTCTTGCCTTCGATGCTCCCATGCATGTGGAAATCAATGCCGTGTTTGTTGGCTTCCCGGACTACTGCGTACTCGATATTCAGGTCGTAACTGTGATCAGCCTTGTTCAGCGCAGTGCGCTCGATATGCACGTGACCGGATTTGAACTGGGCCATGATGGAATCCTCCGCAAAGGTGAAAACGGCGGGCCCGCAAGCCCGCCCACTGCATTCAACGGTAGCTGATTCCAGGCTTCGAGGTGCTCACCCGGGTACCGGCCGTACCCTTGACGATATCTTCGATGTCGGCCAGCGAACCGATAACCGCCACTTTGCCGGTATGGCGGGCGAAGTCGCAAGCGGCCTGGACTTTCGGGCCCATGGAGCCGGCGGCAAAGCCGAGGCGTTCGAGCTCGTCCGGGTGCGCCTGGGCAATCGCCTTCTGGCTCGGCTTGCCATAGTCGATGAACGCCGCGTTGACGTCGGTGGCGATCACCAGCAGGTCGGCTTCGAGCTGTTCGGCCAGCAGCGCCGAGCACAGGTCTTTGTCGATCACCGCTTCGATGCCCTTGAGCTTGCGGTCGGCGTCATACATGGTCGGGATGCCGCCGCCACCGGCGCAGATGACGATGCTGCTCTTTTCCAGCAGCCATTTGATCGGGCGAATCTCGAAGATGCGCTTGGGTTTCGGGCTGGCTACCACACGGCGGTACTTGTCGCCGTCGGCCTTGACCACCCAGCCTTTCTCCTTGGCCAGGCGCTCGGCGTCTTCCTTGCTGTAGACCGGGCCGATGAACTTGGTCGGGTCCTTGAAGGCCGGGTCATTGGCGTCCACTTCGACCTGGGTCAGGAGGGTGGCGAACGGCACTTCGAACTCCAGCAGGTTGCCCAGCTCCTGTTCGATGATGTAGCCGATCATGCCTTCGGTTTCGGCCCCGAGCACGTCCAGCGGGTAGGCTTCGTCCGGCTTGTAGGATTGCGCCTGCAACGACAACAGGCCGACTTGCGGACCATTGCCGTGGGCGATGACCAGTTCATTGCCTGGGTGAATCTTGGCGATCTGCTCGGCGGCGATGCGGATATTGGCGCGCTGATTATCTGCAGTCATGGGTTCGCCACGGCGCAGCAGGGCGTTGCCGCCCAATGCAACAACGATACGCATGATGATGTCCTTTTAGGAAAGGGAGATGCCACCCTGTAGGAGCGGGCTTGCCCCGCGATGGCGGTGCATCTGCTGCACCGCGGTGACGCTATCGCGGGGCAAGCCCGCTCCCACAGAGACTGGCAGCTGGATTACAGGTCAGCCAGGGTCGACACCAGGATCGCCTTGATGGTGTGCATGCGGTTTTCCGCTTGCTCGAAGGCGATACAGGCTGGCGACTCGAACACGTCGTCGGTCACTTCGATACCGTTGGCCAGGTGCGGGTACTGCTCGGCGATCTGTTTGCCGACCTTGGTGTCGGAGTTGTGGAACGCTGGCAGGCAGTGCATGAACTTGGTCCGCGGGTTGCCAGTGGCTTTCATCAGCTCGGCGTTGACCTGGTACGGCAGCAGTTGCTGGATGCGTTCGCCCCAGGCTTCAACCGGCTCGCCCATCGATACCCAGACGTCGGTGTGGATGAAATCGACGCCCTTGACCGCCGCTTTCGGGTCTTCGGTGAGGGTGATGCGCGCGCCGCTTTCTTCCGCATATTTTTTGCAACGGGCGACCAGGTCGTCGTGCGGCCACAGGGCTTTCGGCGCGCAGATGCGCACGTCCATGCCGAGTTTGGCGCCGACCAGCAGCAGCGAGTTACCCATATTGTTGCGGGCATCGCCCAGGTAGGCGTAGCTGATGTCGTGGATCGGCTTGTCGGCGTGTTCACGCATGGTCAGCACGTCGGCGATCATCTGGGTCGGGTGATATTCGTCGGTCAGGCCGTTGAACACCGGCACACCGGCGAATTTGGCCAGCTCTTCGACGATTTCCTGCTTGAAGCCACGGTACTCGATGGCGTCATACATGCGCCCGAGTACGCGGGCGGTGTCCTTCATGCTTTCCTTGTGGCCGATCTGCGAAGAGTTCGGGTCGATGTAAGTGACGTTGGCGCCCTGGTCGTAGGCAGCCACTTCGAAGGCGCAACGGGTGCGGGTCGAGGTTTTCTCGAAGATCAGCGCAATGTTGTTGCCTTTGAGGTGCTGCTGCTCGGTGCCGGTGTACTTGGCACGTTTCAGGTCACGGGACAGGTCCAGCAGGTAGCGCAACTCGCGAGGGGTGTGGTGTTCCAGGCTCAGCAGGTTACGGTTGTGGATGTTGAACGCCATGATGATTCTCCTGTTCTGGTGAACGGAAAGCGGTGATCGGCCCGCCTGCACCCGTGGGTGCAGGCGGTTGATGGTCGTTTTAGTAGTCGATAGGGTCGCGCACGATCGGGCAGGTCATGCAGTGACCGCCGCCGCGGCCACGGCCCAGTTCGCCGGCGCTGATGGTGATGACTTCGACACCGGCCTTGCGCAGCAGGGTGTTGGTGTAGGTGTTGCGGTCGTAGCCGATGACTACGCCGGGCTCCAGCGCCACCACGTTGTTGCCGTCATCCCATTGCTCGCGTTCGGCGGCGAAGCTGTTGCCGCCGGTTTCCACCACGCGCAGCTGCTTGAGGTTGAGGGATTCGGCGACCACGTCGAGAAAGGTCTTGTTCTCGCGGCGCACGTCCATGCCGTACGGCTTGCTGCTGTCCGGACGAATGACGAACGGGACGATTTCCTTGACCACTTCCGGGAAGACCGTGACCAGGTCGCGGTCGCAGAAGCTGAACACGGTATCCAGGTGCATCGCGGCGCGGGATTTCGGCAAGCCGGCCACCACGACCTTCTCGACCGCACCTTTGGCAAACAGCGATTGCGCCAGTTGACCGATGGCCTGGCGCGAGGTGCGCTCGCCCATGCCGATCAGGACCACGCCATTGCCGATCGGCATGACGTCGCCGCCTTCGAGGGTGGCCTTGCCGTGGTCATGATCCGGGTCGCCGTACCAGACTTCAAAGTCGGCACCGCTGAACTCGGGGTGGAACTTGTAGATCGCGGTGGTCAGCAGGGTTTCCTGGCGTCGCGCCGGCCAGTACATCGGGTTGAGGGTCACGCCGCCGTAGATCCAGCAAGTGGTGTCGCGGGTGAACTGGGTGTTGGGCAGTGGGTCGAGCAGGAAGCTGGAGTGGCCCAGGTAGTCGCGGTACATCTTGATGACGCTGGCGCCTTCACTGTCGGGCAGGTCTTCACCGGCCACGCCGCCGATCAGGAACTCGGCCAGTTTGCGTGGCTCCAGGCCTTCGAGCCAGCTGCGCACTTCGTTGGTCAGGCCGACACCGACGGTGTCCGGGGTGATCTTGCGGTCGAGGATCCATTTCAGTGCTTCGGGGTTCTGCACGGTCTCGGTCAGCAGGTTGTGCATTTCCAGCACTTCGATGCCGCGTTCACGCATTTTGGTGACGAAGTCGAAGTGGTCGCGCTTGGCCTGGTTGACCCAGATGACGTCATCGAACAGCAGGTCGTCGCAGTTGCTCGGCGTCAGGCGCTGGTGCGCCAGGCCAGGGGAGCAGACCATCACTTTGCGCAGTTTGCCGGCTTCGGAATGTACGCCGTACTTAACTTTATCCGTGGACATGGTTCATTTCCTCCAAGTTGCGAAAACGGGTGGTTACAGAGTCAGGAAGCCGTCGTACAGGCCGTAGGCAGCCACCAGGGCGCCAAGGACCACGGCGGCGAAGATCAGCTTCTCCACGTTGGTAAAAATCGGTTGGCCGACCTCGCGCTTGGCCTTGGCGAACAGGATCACGCCAGGGGCATAGAGCAGGGCCGAAAGCAGCAGGTATTTGACGCCGCCGGCATACAGCAGCCAGACCGCGTAGAGCAGGGCGATGGCACCGATGACCAGGTCTTTCTTGCGTTCGGCCAGGGCCTGTTCGTAGGTTTCGCTGCGCAGCGCCAGCAGGAAGGCGTAGGCCGCCGACCACAGGTAAGGCACCAGGATCATCGAAGTGGCGAGGTAGATCAGCGACAGGTAGGTACTGGCCGAGAACAGGGTGATGACCAGGAAGATCTGCACCATGGCGTTGGTCAGCCACAGGGCGTTGGCCGGCACGTGGTTGGCGTTCTCGCGGCGCAGGAACTCCGGCATGGTGTGGTCTTTGGCGGCGGCGAACATGATCTCGGCGCACAGCAGCACCCACGACAGCAGGGCACCGAGCAGCGAGATGATCAGGCCGACGCTGATCAGCACCGCGCCCCAGTGACCGACCACGTGCTCAAGCACGGCGGCCATCGACGGGTTCTGCAGCTTGGCCAGTTCCGGCTGGGTCATGATGCCCAGCGACAGCACGTTGACCAGCACCAGGAACAGCAGCACGGTAATGAAGCCGATGACCGTGGCCTTACCCACGTCCGAGCGTTTTTCTGCCCGGGCCGAGAAGATGCTCGCGCCCTCGATGCCGATGAACACCCACACGGTGACCAGCATCATGTTGCGCACCTGGTTCATCACGCTGCCCAGGTCCGGGTTCATCGAACCCCAGATGTCAGCGGTGAAGATGTCCAGCTTGAAGGCGAACACGGCGATCAGCACGAACAACGCCAGCGGCACGACCTTGGCCACGGTCGTGACCAGGTTGATGAACGCCGCTTCCTTGATCCCGCGCAGCACGAGGAAATGCACGGCCCAGAGCAGCACCGAGGCGCCAATGACCGCTGCCGGGGTGTTGCCCTCGCCAAAGATCGGGAAGAAGTAGCCGAGGGTACTGAACAGCAACACGAAGTAGCCGACGTTGCCGAGCCAGGCGCTGATCCAGTAGCCCCAGGCCGAAGAAAAGCCCATGTAATCGCCGAAACCGGCCTTGGCGTAGGCGTACACCCCGCCGTCCAGGTCAGGCTTGCGATTGGCCAGGGTCTGGAACACGAAAGCCAGGGTCAGCATGCCGATGGCGGTGATGCCCCAGCCGATCAGAACAGCGCCTACATCGGCACTTGCGGCCATGTTTTGCGGCAACGAAAAGATCCCGCCGCCGATCATCGAGCCGACAACAAGTGCAACCAGCGCACCAAGTCGTAGTTTTCCGGGAGCGTCTGACATTGAATAACTCCGTACCAGGAGAAGAGATGGCGCTAGAATAAATCCAGCGGCGAAGTCATTAGCTGATTCAGGTCAGTTCATGAGGACATTCCATTGAGATCAGTGACTGAAACAGCCTCCCGGAGTATGCCGATCGCAGTGCTGCAAGCCTTGTCCACTGGCACCTCCATGGCCTTTTAGAGCAATCGCTCTTGCGGGGCTGTGAGAATTGAAGCTAGTCCGTTTTGGGGGAATCGCAAATTTTTCCTGAGAAAATATCTTATTGGCTTGAACAAGCGGAAATAGTGCACAAAACTCCCTATTTAGTTCGTCAGGCATAGACGCACAAGTTATGAGCAGCGGAAGCTTAGTGGTTTAATACATATGAACGCTTACACTCTGCATATATTTAACTCAGGGTGTACCTCTGGCGTTACAAACACGAGACAGAAGGGGATCTGCATGTCCGAACCTGGACAGAAATTGCGCCTGGGTGCGTTGATCGCCTTGGTGGTCGGCTCGATGATCGGCGGTGGGATTTTTTCGCTGCCGCAAAACATGGCCGCACGTGCCGACGTCGGCGCGGTACTGATCGGCTGGGGGATCACAGCGGTGGGCATGCTGGCCCTGGCCTTCGTGTTCCAGACCCTGGCCAACCGCAAACCCGAGCTGGATTCCGGGGTGTATGCCTACGCCAAGGCCGGCTTTGGCGAATACATGGGCTTTTCTTCGGCCTGGGGCTACTGGATCAGCGCCTGGCTGGGCAACGTCGGCTACTTCGTGCTGCTGTTCAGCACCCTGGGTTTCTACTTTCCGGTGTTTGGCGAGGGCAACACGCCGATTGCCATCGCCTGCGCCTCGTTGCTGTTGTGGGCGGTGCATTTTCTGGTGTTGCGCGGGATCAAGGAGGCGGCGTTCATCAACCAGGTGACCACCGTGGCCAAGATCGTGCCGCTGGTGATGTTCATCGTCATCGCTGCCGTAGCCTTTCGCGCCGACATCTTTACCCGTGACATCTGGGGCTTGAGCAACCCGAAATTCGGTGGAGTGCTCGACCAGGTGCGCAACATGATGCTGGTGACCGTGTTCGTGTTTATCGGCATCGAGGGTGCGAGTGTCTACTCCGGACGGGCGGCGAAGCGTTCGGACGTCGGCAAGGCCACGGTGATCGGCTTTATTGGCGTGCTGGCCCTGCTGGTGCTGGTCAACGTGCTGTCGCTCGGGGTGATGACCCAGCCGGAACTGGCCGCCTTGCAGAATCCGTCGCTGGCTTCGGTGCTCGAGCATATCGTCGGGCCCTGGGGTGCCTTGCTGATCAGCATCGGCCTGGCGGTGTCGCTGTTGGGGGCTTTGCTGTCATGGGCCTTGCTGTGCGCCGAGATCCTCTTTGCCACGGCCCGCGACCAGACCATGCCGCGCTTTCTGGCCCGGGAAAACGCCAACCACGTGCCGGCCAATGCCTTGTGGCTGACCAACGTGATGATTCAGCTGTTCTTGCTGATCACGCTGTTTTCCGCCGGGACCTACACCAGCCTGATCTACCTGGCGTCGTCGATGATTTTGGTGCCATACCTGTGGTCGGCGGCCTATGCAGTGCTGTTGGCGGTACGTGGGGAATCGTATGAAGGGCATCCGGGTGCGCGGCGCAAGGACCTGGTGATTGCCGGCACCGCCCTGGTGTATGCGATCTGGCTGCTGTACGCCGGGGGGCTCAAGTACCTGTTGTTGTCGGCGCTGTTGTACGCGCCGGGGGTGATCCTGTTTGCCCGGGCCAAGCATGAGCAGGGGCAGGCGCTGTTTACCACCTGGGAGAAGCTGATCTTTGCCGCCGTTCTGGTGGGCGCGGGGTTGGCGGCTTATGGGTTGTACAGTGGGGTGTTGAGCCTTTAATCAGGGCTGCGGCGCAGCCCATCGCCGGCAAGGCCGGCTCCCACAGTAGATCGGTGTGCAGCAAACTCTGTGGGCGCTGGCTTTGCCAGCGAGAGGCCCTCACATTCACCAACAGGCAGCAGCAGAACCCAGCTCACAAGCCCCTCGCTGCCAAACCAACGGCGCCCCTTCGACCAGCAGCGGCGCCTTCAGCCGCTGCGCCAGCCCCCAGGGCGTCTGCTCCAGGTGCGGGTTCAGGTCCGCTGCCGTCTCAGCCTGCAACGGCACATCCGCTGCCAGCGTCCCCTGATCGATCAACAGCTTCGCCGTGCGCGCCAGCGACAGGCGCAGGGTTGCCCCGCAACCGCTGCCCAGGCGTTCGCTGTAGGCCTTGATTGCCGCAGCCGCCATCAGGTACCCGGTGCCATGGTCCAATGCCTGCACCGGCAGCGGCACGGGCTGGTCGGCCTGTTGCCAGCGCATGCCTTCGCAAGCGATGCCGCAGCTCATCTGCACCAGGCTGTCGAAGCCCCGGCGCTGTTGCCAGGGGCCGCTCCAGCCGTAGGCGTTGAGGCTCACATCGATCAGTCCGGGGTTGAGCTGGCGGCGCTGTTCGCTGGCATACCCCAGTCGTTCGAGGGCATCGGCGCGGTAACCATGCAGGAGAATATCGGCTTCGCTGAGCAGGCGTTCAAACACCCGTCGATCATCCCCATCGTGCAAGTCCAGGCGCGCACAGCGTTTACCCAGGGTCACCTCGGCAACCACCGCCGGTTCCTCCCAGCCTGGCGGGTCGATCCGCAGTACCTCAGCGCCGAAGCCAGCCAGCAGGCGGCTGGCTGTGGGGCCGGCGAGGATGCGGGTCAGGTCCAGCACCTTGACCCCGGCCAGAGGTCGGACGGCGTTACCGCTCCAGCGTCTGCTTGTAAAGGCTGGAGCCAGTTGGCGGTGAATCAACGGCTCGGCATTCACTGCCAGGCCCTGAGGGTGGGCCGACCATTCGGACCCGCTGCGCATGTGCGCGGCGCAACCGCCAGCGGTGACTATCGCGCTTTCCAGCTCGCTTGCGCGCCAGCGCGCAACCAGGTCGGCCATTTGTGCGCGGTCAGCCGCACGGCCCACTACCTTCTCGGCGGCGGCGCGATGATGAGCTGCGTTGGTATGCAGGCGAATCCAGCCATCCTCGGCGCGGTAGTCACCGGCAATCGGGTCCCACAAGGGCGGTGTGCTCCAGCCTTGCGGGCGCAGGCTGGTGGCGAACCAGAACGAGCTCAGGCGGCGGTCAACTTCAACGGCAGGCTGTTGCTCAAGCTGGCGCTGCAGCAGTTCGGCGATTGCCAGGCCACAGGCGGCAACGCTGCTGCTGGCAAGCGCGGTGACGGCGAAAGTCGAAGGCAGGGCGCCGTTGCCGCGAAAGCGCAGGGTATCGCGCAGTGCCGTTGGCAGCTGCAGTTCGGCGACAAGGGTGTCGAGTAGCGCGGTCATCAATGGCCCTCCAGCAGAAGGGCCATTGCAGACCATCAGCGGCGCCAGGTCAAACCCTGAACTGATCCATCAGGGCCATCTGCTGCGACGACAGGGTGTTGAGCTGGCTGCTCACCTGGGCCGATTCGGCGGCCTGGCCGGTCAGGGTCTCGGTCACGCCACGGATCGCCGAGACGTTGCGGTTGACCTCTTCGGCCACCGCGCTTTGCTGCTCGGCGGCACTGGCGATCTGCAGGTTCATGTCGCTGATCACCGTTACCGCCTCGCTGATCTTGTCCAGCGCCTGCACCGCCTGGTGGATCTGCCCGGCGTTTTCCTGGGCTTTGCCGTGACTCGAATGCATGGTCGCCACCACCTCGCGGGTGTTGCTCTGGATGCGTTCGATCACCAGACGGATCTCTTCGACCGAGTCCTGGGTACGGCGCGCCAGGTTGCGTACTTCGTCGGCCACCACGGCAAAACCACGGCCGCTTTCGCCGGCGCGGGCCGCTTCGATGGCGGCGTTGAGGGCCAGCAGGTTGGTCTGCTCGGCGATGCTGCGGATCACTTCAAGCACCGAGCCGATCTGCTCGCTGTTCTGCGCCAGGGTTTCCACTTCGCTCACGGCCTTGCTGACCTGTTCGGCGAGCACGGTGATGTCGCGGGTGCTGCGCTCGATGATCGCCATGCCGTCCTTGGCCGAGCGGTCGGCTCCGCGGGCGGCGTCGGCGGCACTGGCAGCGCTGTTGGCGACGTCGTGGGCGGTGGCGCTCATCTCGTTGGAGGCGGTGGCCACCTGGTCGATCTCGCGAAACTGCACCTGCATGCCTTCGCTGGTGCGCTGGGCAATCGCCGAGGACTGGTCAGCAGTGGCCCGGGCCTGGGTGATGCTCTGCTTGATCTGGGCGATGGTCGGCTGCAGCTTGTCGAGGAAGCGGTTGAAGCCGCCGGTCAACCGGCCGAGTTCGTCCTTGCGCGCATAGCGCAGGCGCTGGGTGAGGTCGCCGTCGCCGCTGGCGATGTCTTCGAGCATGCTGGCCACGCTGTTCAGCGGGCGGGTCACACCGGTAGCGGTCAGCCACATCAGCAACAGGCCGCCGAGACCGGCCAGGGTGGCGAACAGCAGCACCTTGAGGGTGCCACTGGTGCGGGCGTCTTCGAGGGTGGCCTGGAGGCTGGTGGCGTCGGCCAGCAGGACCTGCTTGGGCAGGTCGATCAGAATGCCCCAGGGCTTGCTGTCGGCAATCGGTTGCACCGGGTTCACGGCGCGGATGGTCTCGCCTTGCTCAAGGATCAGTGGCTGATTGGCGGCCAGCTTTTGCAGCGCCGGCTGGCCGTCCTGGTCGATGCTCTTGCCGACCTTGCCGGCATCGTTGCTGTTGGCCGCCAGCAGGCCGCTGGGGGCGACGATCATCAAGCGCCCGGCGCCATTGAACAGCTCCTGCTGGGCTTTGGCGGCAGCGGCCTGAAGGGCATCGAGGGAAATATCAACGCCAGCCACGGCGATCACCTTGCCGTTGTGCAGCAAGGGCATGGTGATGCTGGTCATCAGCATCTGCTTGCCGCCGACGGTGTCGGAGTAGGGCTCGAGCAGGCAGGCGCGGGCGCTGTTGCGCGAGCAGGTGTACCAGACGTTGTACGGCGTGCCGCTGAGGTTGATTTCGGTCTTGTTCAGGTCGGCGTCGCTGATCACCGTGTTCAAGGCCTGGCCCTGGGCGCGGCTCCAGTAGCTGGCGAAGCGGCCGCTCTCGTTGCTCAGGCGCTTGGCATCGTTGGCAAACGCGCTGTCGCCACCGTCCAGGCCTTCGGGCTCGAATGCCAGCCACACGCCCAGTACGTCGGGGTTGCGCTTGAAGCTGGTGGCCAGGCTCTGGTTGATCGCTTCACGCAGGTCGCCAGCGCTCAGGCCGCGGTCGCGGGCCAATTGCTGCAGGTCCTGGACCTGATCGGCGAGGGCGGTGATGACGGTCTGGCTGTCGCTGAAAGTACGCCGCAGCATCTCGGCCTTTTCGCCGGCGCGGGCCTGTAGCAGGGCCTGGACGTTGCGGGTGAGCATGGTGGTGCTGGCGTCGCCGACCAGTTCATCGCTCTGGTGCGATTGATACAGGTTGATACCGACGACGAGTGCGACCACGCCAAGCAGGCAGAGGCCGGAGAGCAGGACGATTTTCAGGCGGATCGAGAGCGTGTCGAACATGGACGTACTCGCTAAAAGGCAGGCCGGTAGAGGACCGAGTCACTGGGCGGGCTCGGTTCGCTACATCCTTTTAGCGATAACAGTTCATCGGCTTTATAGCCTTAGCCATGAGTGCGCGCCGATGAACGGTCGACGAGGCTCAAGGGCGCGGTTTCTGGCCGCGACCAGATCCACAGGTTGCCCAGCGTCATGCCGGCGATGGCGAGAAATACCGGCCAGCGATGCTCCAGAAACACCAGCATCACGCCGGCGCACAGCAGCATGCTGACAGTGGCGCTGACCTTGGCCCGGCGCTGGATTACCTTGCCGTTGCGCCAGTTGCTCAGGATCGGGCCAAACAGGCGATGGTTTTCCAGCCAGGCACTCAGGCGCGGCGAGCTGCGGGTGGCGGCCCAGGCGGCGAGGAGGATGAACTCGGTGGTGGGCAGGCCGGGAATCACGATGGCCACCAGACCGATGCCCAGGCTGACGTAGGCCAGCAGGCCGAAGAGCAGGCGCGAGAGTTTTGAAGCGGCTGGGCGGGTCATGGGCTTGTCGGTGTGCACGGGCAAGGCCCGGTTACCACGAGGGTAACCGGGTACGGCGCATCAGGCCAGTTCGGCTTTAGGCGCAGTTGCGTAGGCGTGTTTGAGCAGCTCGGTGAAACGCTCGAAGGCGGCCACGGCGCCTTGCTCGGCCTTGGCTTCTTCTTCGGCGCTCAGTTCCAGGCCGTCGAGGATGCGGGTGAACTGCTTCCAGCCTTCGGCGCGGCCACCGGCCGGTTCGCCCAGGTGACGGGCACCGAAGCTGTCCGACAGGCCCAGGCCGACGGCACGCTTGATCAGGAACGCAGCGCCGAGCTTGGAACCTTCGGAAACGAAGATCCAGCCCATGGCTTCACCCAGGCTTGGGCGCTGCAGGGCGCCGGCGAAGTCGGCCGGGATCTCGGTGTTCAGGTCAGCCAGGTCCAGGCCGGCCTGTTCGGCGCGGCAGCGTGCGGCCAGGTCCGGGACGATGGCGATCAGCGCCGGGTCGGTGTACAGCGCCTTGAGCTCGGACTGGAACAGGTACTGGGCAACCACGAAGCGGGCGAAGCTCTCGCGGGTTTCGAACGGCGCGTGGGATTTGACCAGGGCGTCGAGTTCGGTGTGCGGGGCGTGGGTCAGCTGGTTCAAACGCTGCGAACGCAGGCTGGCGCGTTCGGTGGTGGTAGCGGCGGTCATGGTGATTCCTTGCGAAATGGGCGTGCCTGATGACTAGACGAATGAGAAGACGCGTGACAGTAAAAAAACCTCACCTCAAAGGCTTTTCACGGGGCAAGCCCGCTCCTGCAAAATCTGTAGGAGCGGGCTTGCCCCGCGCTGCGGTTCAGATATCCCAGACCAGGTTGATGGCGAAATTGCGGCCCGGCATGGTCAGGCGGTCGAGGTTGGCGGGGGCAGTTACCGCCGCTTCACCGAGGCCGTCGTAGCCGCGCACGTCATCCCACTGCCAGTACTTCTTGTCGGTCAGGTTGTAGAGGCCGGCGTTGACCGTGATGTCGTCGGTGACCTTGTAGAAGCCGGTCAGGTCGAGCACACCGTAGCCCGGGGTGCGGAACTGCTTGCTGGTGCCGTCGGGGGCGAAGAAGGTGGTGTCGTCGACGCGGTTCTTGCGTTTGACCAGGGTCCAGCTCAGCAGCGCGCCGTATTGCTCCTGCTCGTAACCCAGGCCCATCACCGCGGTCAGCGGGTTGACGCTGTTGAGCGGCTGGCCGGTGTCGTCGTTGCGGCCATAGAGGTAGGCCAGCGAGCCCTGGGTATACAGGCCGTGCGGTGCGCCGAAGGCGTCGAGGTTCAGGCGGCCCTTGAACTCGGCACCCTTGATGGTGGCGTGCTTGATGTTGTTGGCTTCGAAGGTCTGGCCGAGGTTGCTGCCCTGCACCGCGTCTTCGTTGATGAAGTCGCGGTACTTGTTGTAGAACACCGCGACGGCGAAGTCACCGGCCTCGAAGTTGCCACGCAGGCCGGTCTCGTAGCTCTTGCTCTTTTCCGGCTCGAGGTTGGAGTTGCCGCGCACGCTGTAGCCCAGGCCCGGGTTCTCGAAGCGGCCGTACAACGCCTTGGCGGTCGGCGTACGGAAGCCTTCGGCGTACTGGCCGTACCAGGTGTAGTTGTCGTTGAAGGCGTAGGTCAGGCCGAACTTGGGCGAGACCCGATGCCATTTCTTGGCGTCGTCGTCGACCGGGTCGGTGGGGTTGGCGCCGACGCCACGCAGGAACTCGTCGGTCATGTGCGGGGTGAGCTTGGTGTAGTCGTAGCGCACGCCCGGCAGGAAGGTCCACTGGTTCCAGCGGATCTCGTCCTGGGCGAACAGGCTGTAGGTGTTGACGGTCGGATCGGGGAAGTCACTGACCAGCGCCTGGCTGTCACTGGTGCTGACCTGGCCGATGAAGCGGCAGCTGCCACCGACATTCAGGCAGGTGCCGGTGCCGCTGCGCGAGCCGGTGACCTTCTGGTGCTTGAGGGTGGTGCCGTAGGTCAGCAAGTGCTCGGTGGCGCCGACGCTGAAGGCTTTGTCCAGTTGTGCGTCGAACACCCACTGGCGGTCCTTGTAGGTGGTCTGGCGGTCACGGAACACCTGGCGACCCGAGGCGAAATAGAGCTCTTCGGTGCGCTGGTCGGTCTTGCCGATCTGGTAGTTCAGGCTCCACTTCATGTTGTCGGCCAGCACGCTGCCCAGGGCGAATTCGTGGTTGATGCCGAAACGCTCGCGGGTCACGGTATCGTTGCCGGTGCGGTCGCGGTACGCGTTCATCGCGCCGAAGCCCGGAATGAACGGCCCGCCCACGGCGCTCTTGAGCTTCAGGTCACGGTCGTCCTTGTAGTTTTCGTAAGTGAAGGCCAGGCGCGCGTCGTCGGCGTAGTTCCAGCCGGCCTTGGCGAGGATGTTGGTGGTGCGCACGTCTTCCGGGTTGGCGGCGGTGCGTGCCAGGCCGGTGCCGCCGTGGCTGCTGTAGGACTCGGTTTCATGGCCGTTGCGCTGGCTCAGGTGCAGCAGGCCGTCGAACTCGCCCTGGCGGCCGGCGACGGTGGCCGAGTTCAGCCAGCTTTCGTCTGCCGAGCTGTAGCCGGTCTTCAGGCGTGCGCCGACGTCCTGGCCAGGCTTGATGATGTCGTCGGGGTCGAGGGTGAAGTAGCTGACCGCGCCGCCAATGGCGTTGCTGCCGTACAGCACCGAAGCCGGGCCACGGAGGATCTCCACGCGCTTGACGATCTCAGGGTCGACGTAGTTGCGCTGGGTCTGGGCGTAGGGGCCGAAGAAGAAACTGTCGGGGATCGACACGCCGTCGATCTGGGTCAGCACCCGCTCACCGTCGATACCGCGGATGTTGTAGCCGTTCAGGCCGCTGCGCTGGCCGGTGCCGCTGACCGAAACGCCAGGCTCGTAACGCACCAGTTCCTTGATGTTGTTGACGTTCTGGCGATCGAGCTGCTCGCGGGTCTGTACGCTGACGGTGCTCGGCACCTGGCTGATGTCCTGGGCGCTACGGGTGGCGCTGACGGTGATTTGCTGCAGGGCGATGGCCTTGCTGGCGCTGCGTTCGATCACCACGTTGCCGCTGTTGAGCGTGCGGTAGCTCAGGCCGGTGCCGGCCAGCAGGCGCTGCAGGGCCGCTTCCGGTTTCAGCGAGCCATGCACGCCCGGCGAGGCGACGCCCTCGGCAAGTTCCGCAGAGAAGCCCACTTGCCAGCCGGTCACCGCGGTAAAGGCGTTGAGCGCCGACACCAGCGGCTGCTGGTTGATGGCGAAGCGGTAGTCGCCCATGCGCGGGGCACTGGCCTGGGCCGGTTCCGCGGCCAATGCCGGCAGGCTGCAGGCGCCGCTGGCGAGCATGGCCAGGGTCAACAGGGAGAGCGTGCAACGCTGCAGGCCGGGGGTACGTGAAGTGGCTGAAGATCGACGAGTGAAACCAGTGGACATCGAAAGCGCTCCCTGTCGCGCGAATGTTATAGGTGCTGGCTGATTCAAAAATAAGAATCAGTTGCATTGGCTATAACGAGACGTAACAGCTTCAGGGATCGCGTAAAAAAACTTTTGCCTCAGTTGAGAATCACCAGCGCCGGGTACTCGTGCAACTGTGCCGAGGTGATGTGGGCCAGGGCACGCAAGGTTTCCAGGGGCTGGTCGAGGCGGTAGTTGCCGGTGACCGCGACGTTTGCCAGCTGCTCGTTGCCGTTGATGATCCAGCCGGGGTAGTAGCGGCGCAGTTCGGCCAGCACCTGGCTCAGCGGACAGTTCTCGAACACCAGGCGGCCCTGGACCCAGGCCAGGTCCTTTTGCGCATCCAGGCGTCCGCGCTGGCCGAAGCCATTGGGCCCGACGCTGATGCTGTCACCCGCCGACAGGCGAATGCGCTGGTCGCTGCTGGCCTGCAGGTCGACGTCGCCGCGTTGCACCCGAACCTGGGCTTCGCCGTTGAGGTAGCGCACGGCAAAATCGGTATCGCGCACACTGGCACGCAGCGGGCCGGCCTGCAGTTCCAGCGGTGGCTGGGCGCCGCCGGGAACCTCGAAGTAGGCCTCGCCCTGCAGCAGCCGGGCCACTTGGCGGTTGTCGCGCAGGTCGCTGGCAAACGCCGAATTGGTGTTGAGCAAGACCTTGGAACCGTCGTCCAGCTGTACCCGCTGGCGTTCACCCACTACGGTCAGATGATCGGCCTGCAGGCGCACCGGCAGGTTGCCTACGGTGAAAATCCCCACCAGCAGCACAGCGGCCGTAGCGAGGGGTTTCCAGTGTGGGCGGATACGTGAGCGCAGGCTGCGGCGCTGTACCTGATGCAGTTGCCCGGCGGCCTGGCGCAGGGGCGCGCCGTTCCAGACCGCCTCGGCCTCGACATAGGCGCGGGCGTTGGCCGGGTCTGCCTCGAGCCAGGCTTCGAAGGCCTGGGTGTCTTGCTCTGACGCACATTGCAGGCGAATCAGCCAGTCCAGGGCCTGGTCCATGGCCCGGTCACTGGCGGCTTGGCCAGGCGGCGAGGGGCGAGGAGAGGGACTGTCGGTCACGGGTGGGTCCTTGGCGGGGCTGGCGCTTTTTTGCGAATGATCCGGGGTATCCATGGGGATGGCAAGGTTTTAGCTGCGATCCACGACGGGCTGTTTACTTCAGCCGGTCGGCTACCCCTACACAGATGGCCATGATCAGTTTCAGTTCCTTCTGAACCGTGCTTGCCGACACTTTCAGTTGTTCGGCGATTTCCAGGTAGCTGGCGCCATGCAGGCGGCTGAGGATGAAGATGCGCTGTTGGCGTTCGGTCAATTGCGCGAGGCTGACGCTCAGGCGCTTGAGCAGTTGTTCGGCGTGGGCGGCGTCTTCGGCACTGCTGCTGGGCGCAGCGACGTTGTGCAGGACTTGCTCGGGCACATCGTCGACCAGGTTGCGCGACTGCGCCCGGCGTGCGCGCAAGTGATCGAGGGCGAGGTTGCGCGCGGTCTGGAACACGAAAGGCTCGAGGTGCTCGATGGGCCGTTCGCCCAGGGCGCGGGTCACCCGCAGGTAGGTCTCCTGCAACAGGTCTTCGGCAGTACTGGGGTTATCCACCATGCGCTGCAGCGTACGCAGCAGGCTGACCCGCTGCGCGAGGAAAACGGCGTTGAACTGGGACTGACTCACAGCGGTACCCGACCATGGCGTGGCGAATGATAATGCTTATCATCAGCGCATTGGTCAAGTACTGCCTCCGCTCCTGCAAGGGATGGTCCTAGCGGGCGTTGTGCAGCGCCAGGCAGTTATCCAGCATGCGGTTGGAGAAGCCCCATTCGTTGTCGTACCAGGCCATCACCTTGAGCATGCGCCCGTTGGCCCGGGTATGGTTGGCATCGAAAATCGACGACAACGGGTTGTGGTTGAAGTCGCAGGACACCAGCGGCAGGCTGTTGTAGCCGAGCACCTTGGAATGCCGGCTGGCTTCCTTGAACAGCGCGTTGACGGCCTCGGCCGTGGCCTCGCGCTCAAGGTTGACAGTGAGGTCGACCAGCGACACGTTGATCACCGGCACCCGCACGGCCATGCCGGTGAGCTTGCCGGCCAGTTCCGGCAGCACCAGGCCCACGGCTTCGGCGGCGCCGGTCTTGCTCGGGATCATCGACTGGGTCGCCGAACGGGCGCGGAACGGGTCGCTGTGGTAGACGTCGGTAAGGTTCTGGTCGTTGGTGTAGGCATGAATGGTGGTCATCAGCCCCTGCTCGATGCCGAACTCGCGGTGCAGCACCTGGGCCAGCGGCGCCAGGCAGTTGGTGGTGCACGAAGCGCTGGAGATGATCTGGTGCGAGGGGCGCAGGATGTCATGGTTGACCCCGTACACCACGGTGGCATCAGCCCCCTTGGCCGGCGCCGAGATAATGACTTTGCCGGCCCCGGCAGTAAGATGGGCGGCGGCCTTGGCGCGCTCGGTGAACAAACCGGTGCACTCGAACACCACATCGATGGCTTCGGCTTTCCATGGCAGCTCCGCCGGGTTGCGGATGGCGCTGACGGCGATGCGGTCGCCGTTGACGGTAATGCTCTCGTGATCGGATTCAACCGTGGCAGCGAAGCTGCCGTGGACGCTGTCGTATTTGAGCAGATGGGCATTGATCGCGCTGTCGCCCAGGTCGTTGATGGCGACGACCTGCAGATCCTGACGGTAGCCTTGGGTATAGAGTGCGCGAAGGATGTTGCGGCCGATGCGGCCAAAGCCATTGATTGCGATACGAAGGGTCATGGAGCTACCTCTGGGAGACCGGGTGAAGCCCGTGGCAATTGAAGTTTTGCTTCACTGCATCTGATTTTGTTGTTGGAATTACAAGATTATTCGTAAAAAAATAGAAAACAAGCCTTTTTGCTGGCAATATTTTATTCAATCTACAACGAGCGATCGGCCAAGCCGTTCCTCCCGCAACGCATCGCCCCTGCCATTGAGCCTAGGCCGCGATCGTTGATAAGGGAAACCGCCGCAGAGGTCGCAACCACCGATAGCCTGGAGTCCAGTACATGCATCCGCGCATTCTTGAGGTCACCCAACGGCTGATCGCCCGCAGTCGCCCCACCCGTGAACGCTACCTTGAGCTGATTCGCGGGGCCGCCAGCGACGGGCCGATGCGTGCCAAGCTGCAGTGCGCCAACTTCGCTCACGGTGTCGCCGGCTGCGGCAGCCAGGACAAGCAAAGCCTGCGGATGATGAACGCGGCCAACGTCGCCATCGTCTCCGCCTACAACGACATGCTCTCGGCGCACCAGCCCTACGAGCATTACCCCGAACAGATCAAGCAGGCGCTGCGCGAAATCGGCTCGGTCGGCCAGTTCGCCGGCGGTGTGCCGGCCATGTGCGACGGCGTCACCCAGGGTGAACCCGGTATGGAACTGGGCATCGCCAGCCGCGAAGTGATCGCCATGTCCACCGCCATCGCCCTGTCGCACAACATGTTCGATGCGGCGCTGATGCTCGGCATCTGCGACAAGATCGTCCCCGGCCTGCTGATGGGCGCGTTGCGCTTCGGCCATCTGCCGACGCTGTTCGTGCCGGGTGGGCCGATGCCGTCGGGCATTTCCAACAAGGAGAAAGCCGATGTGCGCCAGCGTTACGCCGAAGGCAAGGCCAGTCGCGAAGAGCTGCTGGAGTCGGAGATGAAGTCCTACCACAGCCCCGGCACTTGCACCTTCTACGGCACTGCCAATACCAACCAGCTGCTGATGGAAGTGATGGGCCTGCACCTGCCGGGCGCCTCTTTCGTCAACCCGTATACGCCGCTGCGCGATGCCCTGACTGTCGAGGCTGCGCAGCAGGTCACGCGCATGACCAAGGCCAGTGGCGCCTTCATGCCGCTGGGTGAGATTGTCGACGAGAAATCCCTGGTCAACTCCATCGTTGCCCTGCACGCCACCGGCGGCTCGACCAACCACACCCTGCACATGCCGGCGATTGCCCAGGCCGCCGGCATCCAGCTGACCTGGCAGGACATGGCCGAGCTCTCGGAAGTGGTGCCGACCCTGTCCCACGTCTATCCGAACGGCAAGGCCGACATCAACCACTTCCAGGCTGCCGGCGGCATGGCCTTCCTGATTCGCGAACTGCTCGATGCCGGTTTGCTCCACGAAGACGTCAACACCGTCGCCGGCCATGGCCTGCGTCGCTACACCCAGGAGCCGTTCCTTGAGGCCGGCAAACTGGTCTGGCGCGAAGGCCCGAAGGCCAGCCTTGATGAGGCGATCCTGCGCCCAGTGGCACGGGCGTTCTCGCCCGAAGGCGGTCTGCGGGTCATGGAAGGCAACCTCGGTCGCGGGGTGATGAAGGTGTCCGCAGTAGCCCCCGAGCATCAGGTGGTCGAAGCCCCGGCACTGGTGTTCCATGACCAGCAGGCGCTGGCCGATGCCTTCCAGGCCGGCGAGCTGGAGCGTGATTTCGTTGCGGTAATGCGCTTCCAGGGGCCGCGCTGCAACGGCATGCCCGAGCTGCACAAGATGACCCCGTTCCTTGGCGTGTTGCAGGACCGTGGCTTCAAGGTCGCACTGGTAACCGACGGGCGCATGTCCGGTGCTTCAGGGAAAATCCCCGCGGCCATTCATGTCTGCCCCGAAGCCTTCGATGGCGGCCCGCTGGCGCGCCTGCGCGATGGCGATATCGTCCGGGTCGACGGCGTGGCGGGTACCCTGACGGTGAAACTCAGTGCAGCCGAGCTGGCCGATCGAGAACTGCCCGCACCACCGACCGGCAACGACCTGGGTTGCGGCCGCGAGCTGTTCGGCTTCCTGCGTACCGCCCTGAGCCCGGCAGAGAAAGGCGCCAGCGCCTTCACCTCGGCCCTGGAGACACTCAAATGAAGCGCGCACTGGTCGGCGATATCGGCGGCACCAATGCACGCTTCGCCCTCTGGGAAGACAACCGCATGCACGCGGTGCAGGTCTTTGCCACGGCGGACTACACCAGCCCGGAACAGGCCATTGGCGCTTACCTGGCTGACCAGGGCCTGGCCCGCGGCGAGCTGGGCGCGGTGTGCCTGGCGGTGGCCGGGCCAGTCGACGGTGATGAGTTTCGCTTTACCAACAACCACTGGCGGCTCAGCCGCCAGGCGTTCTGCAAAACCTTGCAGGTCGAGCAGTTGCTGCTGATCAACGACTTCACCGCCATGGCCCTGGGCATGACCCGCTTGCAGGCGGACGAGTACCGTACCGTCTGCGCAGGCACGCCTGATGCCAGCCGCCCGGCGCTGGTGATCGGCCCGGGCACCGGCCTTGGCGTCGGCACCTTGCTCAACCTGGGTGAGGACCGCTGGATGGCTTTGCCGGGCGAGGGCGGGCATGTCGACCTGCCGGTGGGCAATGCCCGCGAAGCGCAGATCCGCCAGCAGATCGAAAGCGAAATCGGCCATGTCAGCGCCGAAACCGTCCTCAGCGGCGGCGGCCTGCTGCGCTTGTACCAGGCCATCTGTGCCCTGGATGGTCAGCCTGCGCCGCTGCAAAGTCCGGCGGCGATCACCGACGCGGCGCTGGCCGGTGAGCCCGTTGCCCTGGCGGTGATCGAGCAGTTCTGCCGCTTCCTGGGCCGGGTGGCGGGCAACAACGTCCTGACCCTCGGCGGGCGTGGCGGGGTGTTTATCGTCGGCGGCATCGTTCCACGCTTTGCCGAGCTGTTCCTGCGCAGCGGCTTTGGCGCCAGCTTTGCCGACAAGGGCTGCATGAGTGGCTACTTCAAGGATCTCCCGGTATGGTTGGTGACCGCCGAATTCTCCGGCTTGCTCGGGGCCGGCGTGGCGCTGCAACAAGCCGGCTGAGGTGTAGGCGCGGGCTTGCCCCGCGAAGCACTCACCTGTTCAACAAGGAGTGATGCGTGAGCAAGTCGATATTGATGGTCGACGACGACCAGGACATTCGTGAACTGCTGCAGACCTACCTGAGCCGCGCCGGTTTCAGCGTCCAGGCGGTGGCCGACGGGCGCGGCTTTCGCCAGGCCCTCGACGCCAGCGACTGCGACTTGGTGATCCTCGACGTGATGTTGCCCGACGAAGACGGTTTCAGCCTGTGTCGCTGGGTGCGCCAGCATCCGCGCCTGGCCCAGGTGCCGATCATCATGCTCACCGCCAGCTCCGACGAAGCCGACCGGGTCATCGGCCTGGAGCTGGGCGCCGATGATTACCTGGGCAAACCCTTCAGCCCGCGCGAACTGCAGGCGCGGATCAAGGCGCTGCTGCGCCGTGCCGGTTTTGGCCAGGAGCGCAGTGGCTGTGACGTGCTGGCCTTCGATGACTGGCGCCTGGATACCATCAGCCACCGCTTGTTCCACCGCGATGGTGAAGAGGTGATTCTCTCCGGTGCTGACTTCGCCTTGCTCAAGCTGTTCCTCGATCACCCGCAACAGATCCTCGACCGCGACACCATCGGCAACGCCACCCGTGGCCGTGAGCCGATGCCGCTGGACCGCATTGTCGACATGGCGGTTAGCCGCCTGCGCCAGCGCCTGCGCGACACCGAAAAACCGCCACGGTTGATCCGTACCGTACGCGGCAGTGGCTACCTGCTGGCGGCCAGCGTTGCGCCCGCGCACTGAAGGGCGCTGGCGCCTGCCGCTGCCACGCTCGCTGCTGGGGCGCATGCTGCTGTTGACCTTGCTGGTGGTGTTGCTGGCCCAGGGGCTGTCGAGTGTGATCTGGTTGTCGCAATTGCGTGCCAGCCAGATGGAAGGCCTGGTCGCCAGCGCGCGCAGCCTGGCCCATTCGATGAGTGCCAGCGTCAGTTATTTTCGCTCCCTGCCGGTGGCTTACCGGCCGATGGTGCTCGACCAGTTGCGTAGCATGGGCGGTACCCGCTTCGTCGTTTCGCTCAACGACAAACCGCTGGGCATGCAGGTACTGCCGGCCACGCCGCGCAAGGAGGCGGTGATCGACGCCGTCGCTGATGTGCTGCACCAGCGCCTCGGCGCGCAGCTGGAAATTTCCATCCAGTTTGTCAGCCCGCAGGATTTGCGGATCTTCAACAGCGGCCTGAAGCTCGATGAGCTGCCGCGTTCCTGGGCCCACTATGCGCTGACCCTGGAGCCGATCAACCCGCCGGTGCTGGTGACCCAGATTCGCCTCGCTGAAGGCGAGTGGCTGTACATCGCCTCGCTGCTGCCCGAGCCCTACACCAGCCTCGAAGAGCAGGGCCTGCCCAGCCAGCAGTTATGGTTCATCGTGCTGACCAGTTCATTCCTGCTGCTGTTCATCGGTCTGCTGGTGCACTGGCAGAGCCGCCCGCTCAAGCGCCTGGCCCTGGCCGCACGGGAGATGTCGCTGGGGGCCGACGTCGAGCCGGTGACCGAAGGCGGTGGCAGTGAAGTGGAGGAGGTGGGCCGGGCCTTCAACGCCATGCGCGAGCGCATCAGCCGCTACCTGACCGAACGCAGCCAGTTGTTCAGCGCCATCTCCCACGACCTGCGCACGCCGATCACGCGCTTGCGCCTGCGTGTCGAGTTGCTTGATGACGAGCAGTTGCAGGCCAAGTTCGGCCGCGACCTGGACGAGCTGGAGATGCTGGTCAAGGGCGCGCTGCAATGTGTGAAGGACACCGACATCCACGAGAACATCGAGCGTATCGACCTCAACCAGGTGCTCGAATGCCTGGTCGAACCGTACCTGGGCAGTGGCCAGATCACCCTCGAAGGTCGCGCCCAGGCGCCTTATCCCGGCAAGCCACTGGCGCTCAAGCGCTGCATTGGCAACTTGATCGACAACGCCCTGAAATACGGCGAGCGCGCCCACCTGCGCATCCTCGACAGTGACATTGGCTTTGTCTTGCAGGTCGATGACGAGGGCCCGGGCGTGCCCGAGCAACGTCAGGAGCAGGTGTTCGAGCCGCATTTTCGCCTGGCCGGACAGCAGCAGGGCTACGGCCTGGGCCTGGGTATCGCGCGCAACATCGCCCATAGCCACGGCGGCGAGGTGAGCCTGCGCAACCTGCGTGAGGGCGGCTTGCGGGTGACCTTGAGCCTGCCGCGCAGCGTTGACTGAAATTCTGCCTGGGCGAATGTCACCAGCTGGTGACATTCGCGCATCCCTTCGTTACCTCCGGCCCGGGTGCCGTTGGTTAGACTCCAATGCAAGCGCAAGCACCACGACTTGCACCTGCATAACAACAAGAAAAGGTTCCTCTCGATGAATGCGATCAATCGCCTCGCCGCTGTCATTTCCCTCGCCTCCTTGTTGCCCCTGAGTGCTGTTGCTGCTGCTAACGGCACGGTCGAAGTCACCCACTGGTGGACCTCCGGAGGCGAAGCCGCGGCGGTGAAAACCCTCAAGGAACAAGTCGAGAAAGACGGTTTCACCTGGAAGGACAACGCCGTCGCCGGTGGCGGTGGCGCAGCGGCCATGACCGTACTGAAGAGCCGCGCAGTGGCCGGTAACCCGCCAGGCGCCGCCCAGATCAAGGGGCCGGACATCCAGGAGTGGGGTGCGCTGGGCCTGCTCACCGAACTCGACGATGTCTCCAGAGCCAACAACTGGGACGCCCTGCTGCCAAAGAAAGTCGCCCAGATCATGCAGTACGACGGCCACTATGTAGCGGTGCCGGTGAACATCCACCGGGTCAACTGGCTGTGGATCAACCCGCAGGTGTTCGACAAGGCCGGGGCCAAGGTGCCGACCACCCTCGATGAACTGTTCGCCGCCGCCGACAAGCTCAAGGCGGCCGGTTTCATCCCGCTCGCCCATGGCGGCCAGCCGTGGCAGGACAGCACCGTTTTCGAAGACCTGGTGCTGAGCATCCTCGGGCCCCAGGGCTATCACAAAGCCATCGTCGAACTGGATGAAGACACCCTGACTGGCGCGCAGATGGTCAAGGTGTTCGAAACCCTCAAGCGCCTGGGCACTTACATGGATCCCAATCGCGCCGGGCGCGACTGGAACATTGCTGCCGCCGAAGTCATCAATGGCAAGGCCGGCATGCAGATCATGGGCGACTGGGCCAAGAGCGAATGGACCGCCGCCGGCAAAGTGGCAGGCAAGGACTACCAGTGCGTGGCCTTCCCCGGCACCCAGGGCAGTTTCGCCTACAACATCGATTCGCTGGCGATGTTCAAGCTCAAGAACGAGAACGACATCAAGGCCCAGAACGACTTGGCCAAGGTCGCCCTGGAACCGCGGTTCCAGACCGTGTTCAACCAGAACAAGGGCTCCTTGCCGGTGCGCCAGGACATGGACATGAGCCAGTTCGACGCCTGCACGCAGAAGTCGGCGGTGGACTTCAAGGAAGCGGAGAAGGGTGACGGCCTGCAACCGAGCATGGCCCACAACATGGCGACCTCCCTGGCGGTGCAGGGGGCGATCTTCGATGTCGTCACCAACTTCTTCAACGACCCGAAAGCCGATCCGGCAACGGCGGTCAAGCAGCTGAATTCGGCGATCAAGTCGGCCAAGTGATGGTGTAGGCAACGACTCTGCGGGGCTTCATCGCTGGCAAGCCAGCTCCCACAGGGTCGGTGCATGCAGTCCATTGTGGGAGCTGGCTTGCCAGCGATGCGGTGCGCAGCGCCGCCCTTCAACCGAGACTTTCTGATGAGCACTGTTGCCACAATCAACAAGGCCTCACCCCTGGACGCCCTGCAGCGCTGGTTACCGAAACTGGTACTGGCGCCGAGCATGTTGATCGTCCTGGTGGGTTTTTACGGCTACATCCTCTGGACCTTCGTCCTGTCCTTCACCAACTCAAGCTTCATGCCCAGCTACAAGTGGGTGGGCCTGGCGCAATATGCACGGCTGATGGAGAACGACCGCTGGTGGGTGGCGAGCAAGAACCTGCTGCTGTTCGGCGGCATGTTCATCGCCATCAGCCTGGTGATCGGCGTGCTGCTGGCGATTTTGCTCGACCAGCGCATCCGCCGCGAAGGGTTCATTCGCACTATTTACCTGTACCCCATGGCGCTGTCGATGATCGTCACCGGCACCGCCTGGAAGTGGCTGCTCAACCCCGGCCTGGGCCTGGACAAGATGCTTCGCGACTGGGGCTGGGAAGGCTTTCGCCTGGACTGGCTGGTGGACCCCGACCGGGTTGTCTACTGCCTGGTGATCGCCGCCGTGTGGCAGGCCTCGGGCTTTGTCATGGCGCTGTTCCTGGCCGGCCTGCGCGGCGTCGATCAGTCGATCATCCGTGCCGCGCAAGTCGATGGCGCCAGCCTGCCGAGCATCTACCTGCGCATCGTCTTGCCAAGTTTGCGCCCGGTGTTTTTCAGCGCACTGATGATCCTTGCGCACATCGCGATCAAGAGCTTCGACCTGGTCGCGGCCATGACTGCGGGCGGCCCGGGCTATGCCTCTGACCTGCCGGCGATGTTCATGTATTCCTTCACCTTCAGCCGTGGGCAGATGGGCATGGGCTCGGCCAGCGCGATCCTGATGCTCGGCGCGATCCTGTCGATCCTGGTGCCGTACCTGTATTCGGAACTGAGGAACAAACGCCATGACTAGGTCCCTCGCTCCCCGCTCGTTGAGCTTCAGCCGCCTGGCCATCTACTCGACCCTGATCCTGGCCTGTGCGTTGTACCTGATCCCGCTGATCGTGATGCTGCTGACCAGCTTCAAGTCGCCGGAAGACATCCGTACCGGCAACCTGCTGAGCTGGCCCGAGGTGATCACCGGCATCGGCTGGATCAAGGCCTGGGACACGGTCGGCGGCTACTTCTGGAACTCGGTGAAGATCACCGTGCCGGCGGTGGTGATCTCGACCCTGCTCGGTGCGCTCAACGGCTATGTGCTGTCGATGTGGCGTTTCAGGGGGTCGCAGCTGTTCTTCGGCCTGCTCTTGTTCGGCTGCTTCCTGCCGTTCCAGACCGTGCTGCTGCCGGCCTCGTTCACCCTCGGCAAGCTTGGCCTGGCCAGCACCACCAGCGGCCTGGTGCTGGTGCATATCGTCTACGGCCTGGCCTTCACCACGCTGTTTTTCCGCAACTACTACTGCAGCGTGCCGGAGGCTCTGGTGCGGGCGGCGCGGCTCGATGGCGCGGGTTTTTTCACCATCTTCGGGCGCATCCTGCTGCCGATGTCGGTGCCGATCATCATGGTCTGCCTGATCTGGCAGTTCACCCAGATCTGGAACGACTTTCTCTTCGGCGTGGTGTTCGCCAGCGGCGATGCGCAACCGATCACCGTGGCCCTGAACAACCTGGTCAACACCAGCACCGGGGTCAAGGAATACAACGTCGACATGGCGGCGGCGATGATCGCCGGGTTACCGACCCTGTTGGTCTATGTGCTGGCTGGCAAGTATTTCCTGCGCGGGCTCACGGCCGGCGCGGTCAAGGGGTAAACAACAATGGCAACGCTTGAACTGCGCAACGTCAACAAGAGCTACGGCAGCGGTCTGCCGGACACCCTGAAGAACATCGAACTGTCGATCGACTCCGGCGAATTCCTGATTCTGGTCGGCCCGTCCGGGTGCGGTAAATCGACCCTGATGAACTGCATCGCCGGCCTCGAACAGATCAGCGGCGGGGCGATCCTGGTGGACGATGCCGACATCAGCGGCATGAGCCCCAAGGATCGCGACATCGCCATGGTGTTCCAGTCGTACGCGCTGTACCCGACCATGAATGTGCGCGACAACATCGCCTTCGGCCTGAAAATGCGCAAGATGCCTGCCGCCGCCATCGACGAAGAGGTGGCGCGAGTGGCCAAGCTGCTGCAGATCGAGCACCTGCTGACGCGCAAGCCTGGCCAACTGTCCGGTGGCCAGCAGCAACGCGTGGCCATGGGCCGGGCGCTGGCGCGGCGGCCGAAGATCTACCTGTTCGACGAGCCGCTGTCCAACCTCGACGCCAAGCTGCGGGTGGAGATGCGCACCGAAATCAAGCTGATGCACCAGCGCTTGAAGACCACCACGGTGTACGTCACCCACGATCAGATCGAGGCCATGACCCTGGGCGACAAGGTGGCGGTGATGAAGGACGGGCTGATCCAGCAGTTCGGCACCCCGCAGCAGATCTACAACGATCCGGCCAACCTGTTCGTGGCCAGCTTCATCGGTTCGCCCCCGATGAACTTCATTCCCCTGCGCCTGCAGCGCAAGGACGGCCGCCTGCTGGCCCTGCTCGACAGTGGCCAGGCCCGCTGCGAGCTACCCTTGGGCTTCAATGTGGCGGGCCTGGAGGACCGTGAAGTGATCCTCGGCATGCGCCCGGAACAGATCGCCCTGGCCCCGGCCCAGGCCAATGGTTTGCCGAGTATTCGTGCCGAGGTGCAGATCACCGAGCCCACCGGGCCGGACCTGCTGGTGTTCGTCACCCTCAACCAGACCAAGGTCTGCTGCCGACTGGCCCCGGATGTGCCGACCCAGGTCGGCGACACCCTGAACCTGCAGTTCGATCCGGCACGGGTGCTGCTGTTCGATGCCGCCACCGGCGAGCGCCTGGGTGTCGCCGCGCCAGCACAGGCGAGCAAGGACAATGTCGCCCAATTCAAGGGCCGCTGAATTCGTTATAGAACGTAGACACCCATCGAGAACAATAAAACGAGGAAACAAGGGATGGATCACTTCAAGCGTATCAAGCCTCTGGCGCCGTTGACCCTGCTGGCGGCCCTGGGCCTCAGTTGCGGGGCGCAGGCGGCTGGCGCCTTTGCCCCGGAGTCGAAATGGATGAGCGGCGACTGGGGCGGTACCCGCACCGAGCTGCTGGAGAAAGGCTACGACTTCACCCTCGACTACGTCGGTGAGGTGGCCGGCAACCTCAACGGTGGCTACAACGACGACAAGACCGCGCGCTACAGCGACCAGTTCGCCCTCGGCGCGCACCTGGACCTGGAGAAGATCTTCGGCTGGCAGGATGCCGAGTTCAAGTTGGCGATCACCGAGCGTAGCGGCCGCAACTTGTCCAACGACCGCATCAGCGACCCGCGTGCCGGGCAGTTCAGTTCGGTGCAGGAAGTCTGGGGGCGCGGCCAGACCTGGCGCCTGACCCAGATGTGGGTCAAGCAGAAGTATTTCGATGGCGCCCTGGACATCAAGGTCGGGCGCTTTGGCGAAGGCGAGGACTTCAACAGCTTCCCCTGCGACTTCCAGAACCTGGCGTTCTGCGGCTCGCAAGTGGGCAACTGGGTTGGCGGTATCTGGTACAACTGGCCGGTCAGCCAGTGGGCGATGCGGGTCAAATACAACATCACTCCGGAGTTCTTCGCCCAGGTCGGTGTGTATGAACAGAACCCGTCCAACCTTGAAACCGGCAACGGCTTCAAGCTCAGCGGCAGCGGCACCAAGGGCATGATCCTGCCGGTGGAGCTGGTCTGGTCGCCGCAGGTCAACGGCCTGCCGGGTGAGTACCGTCTGGGTTACTACTACAGCACGGCCAAGGCCGATGACGTCTATGACGACGTCAATGGCCAGCCCCAGGCGCTGACCGGCGCAGCCTTCAAGTCGCACTCGAGCAAGCACGGCTGGTGGGTGGTGGCCCAGCAGCAGGTCACCGCGCACGGCGGTGATGCCAACCGCGGCCTGAGCCTGTTCGCCAACTTCACCGTGCACGACAAGGCTACCAACGTGGTGGACAACTACCAGCAGGTAGGTATGGTCTACAAGGGCGCCTTCGATGGCCGGCCCAAGGATGACATCGGCTTTGGTGTGGCGCGGATTCACGTCAATGACGACGTCAAGGACCGTGCGCAGTTGCTCAATCAGCAGAGCGGCATAGAGGATTACAACGATGCCGGCTTCGTGCCGATCCAGAAGACCGAGTACAACGCCGAGCTGTACTACGGCTTCCATGTCACCAACTGGCTGACCGTGCGGCCGAACCTGCAGTACATCAAGAGCCCGGGCGGGGTGGACGAGGTGGATAACGCGCTGGTCGCCGGGTTGAAGATTCAGTCGTCGTTCTGAGGCGATATGTTGTAAATTTACGCATATTGCGACCGCTGTGCGGTCGATCGCTGGCAAGCCAGCTCCCACATGGATTGCGCAGATCCTGTGGGAGCTGGCTTGCCAGCGATAGCGTTCCCACTGAATAACAAGAGTTCCCCGCCATGCCAGAGCACCCGCTACAACGTTTCTTCACCTCGCAGAGGCCGCGGCCGACCTTCGAGTGGGAGCGTTACCAGCAGCGCGATGTGCTGATCATCGATCACCCGCAATGCCAGGCAGTCTTCAGCCGTCAGGGCGCGCAATTGTTGCACTTCCAACCACAGGGCGAGCGCCCGTGGCTGTGGTGTGCGGCGCAGTGGCCACAAGTCGGCGCGATCCGTGGCGGTGTGCCGGTGTGCTGGCCCTGGTACGGCCGTCACCCCAGCGAAGACATGTGGCCGGCCCACGGTTGGGCGCGCCTGCTCGACTGGAAGCTGATCGACAGCAGCGAAACCGAAGAGGGCGTGACCCTCAAGTGGCGCCTGCAACTGTGCGATTGGCAGGTCGACCTGGTGGCCACGCTGGGCAAACGCATGGAGCTGCAACTCAGTACCGAGCATCAGGACAGCCAGCCTTGTCAGTTGAGTCATGCTCTGCTGGCTTACTGGCGTATTAGTGACGTTTCTGAGATAGCGCTATCTGGGCTAGAAAACATTGAGGGTTACGACCGTTTGAACCGTCAGGCCTGTCGTCAGAAGGGCGCCTTGAAGGTCCACGGCGGGTGCCAGCGGGTGTTCCCCAATGCGGCGACCCTGCAGTTGCACGACCCGGCCTGGCAGCGCCAGTTGTGCATCGACACCGGTGACAGCGAAGACACCGTGGTCTGGCACCCCGGCAGTCGGCCATTGATGGGTGTCAGTGGCAGCGAAACCCTGGGCTTCGTCTGTGTCGAGGCGGCCAGTGGCAGCAGTGACAGCCTGAGCCTGGCGCCGGGTGAGCAAGCGCACCTGCGTCTGCAGGCGCACTTGCTCAGTTGAGTTCGTCGTCGATCGGGTAACGGCTGGCGTTGAGGCTTTCCTTGATCTTGCGCAGGTGCGGCTGGAAGTCGACGCCGCGGCGCAGGGTCATGCCGGTGGCCAGCACGTCGAGCACGGTCAGCTGGATGATCCGCGAAGTCATCGGCATATAGATGTCGGTGTCTTCCGGCAGCGGGATGTTCAGGCTCAGGCTGCTGGCCTTGGCCAGCGGCGAGTCGGCGGCGGTCAGGCCGAGCACCGAGGCGCCGTTTTCCCGGGCCAGGCGTGCGACTTCGACCAGCTCGCGGGTGCGCCCGGTGTAGGAGATGATCACGAACAGCTCGCCGGTGTGGGCCACCGAGGCCAGCATGCGCTGCATCAGCACATCGGCATGGGCCGACACCGCCAGGTTGAAGCGGAAGAACTTGTGCTGTGCATCCAGCGCTACCGGGGCCGAGGCGCCGAGGCCGAAGAAGTGGATCTGCCGGGCCTGGATCAGCATGTCGACGGCGCGGCTGATCAGCTGCGGATCCAGTTGCTGGCAGGCACTGTCCAGCGAGGCAATGGCGCTGCCGAAGATCTTCTGGGTGTAGGACGCCGGATCATCGTCGGCCTCCACTGCCCGGCTGACGTAGGCAGCGCCGCTGGCCAGGCTCTGCGCCAGTTGCAGCTTGAGCTCGGGGTAGCCGCTGACGCCGAACGAGCGGCAGAAGCGGTTTACCGTCGGCTCGCTGACCTTGGCAGCCTGGGCCAGGGCGGCAATGCTGAAACGAGTGGCTTGCTGGGGGTTGAGCAGGATGACTTCGGCGACTTTGCGCTCAGCCTTGTTCAGCTCTTCGAGGCGGCCCTGGATCTGCTCCAGGAGGTTTCGCACGCGGTCCATGGGTGTTTTCCTTGGGTCGTTGAGACAACCGGCTGGCGACAGCAGCGGGCTTTTGACACGGTGGCCTATCGTACTGATGGCATGGTTGGCACACCACTTGAATCTGTCCACTGGGTAAAATGTTGTGGTTTTTACTACATTATTCCTTGAAAACTGCGATTGAAAACGGTATTTCTACGTCAACTTGATAAAAGAACCAACATCATGGCTTCGATCAGCGTTGAACCCTGCACCTTTGCCCTGTTTGGCGCCCTTGGCGACCTGGCCTTGCGCAAGCTGTTTCCGGCGCTCTACCAGCTCGACCGGGCCGGCTTGTTGCACGCCGACACCCGGGTGCTGGCCCTGGCCCGCGAGCCGGGCAGTGTCGATGAGCACCTGGCGTCGATCGAGGCGCACCTGCAGGAGTTCGTGCCTGCCGGGCAGATCGAGGCGCCGGTGCTGCAGCGCTTTCTGGCGCGCCTGACCTACCTGCACGTGGATTTCCTCAAGGCCGAGGACTACCAGGCCCTGGCCGAACAGGTCGGCAGCGACAGCCAGCTGATCGCCTATTTCGCCACCCCGGCGGCGGTGTATGGCGGCATTTGCGAGAACCTCGACAAAGCCGGCCTCAGCGCCCGTACCCGGGTGGTGCTGGAAAAACCCATCGGCCATGACCTGGAATCCTCACGGCGGGTCAACGACGCCGTGGCCCAGTATTTTCCGGAAAACCGCGTTTATCGTATCGACCACTACCTGGGCAAGGAGACGGTGCAGAACCTCATTGCCCTGCGCTTTGCCAACAGCCTGTTCGAAACCCAGTGGAACCAGAACTCGATCTCCCACGTGGAAATCACCGTCGCCGAGAAGGTCGGCATCGAAGGGCGCTGGGGCTATTTCGACAAGGCCGGGCAACTGCGCGACATGATCCAGAATCACCTGTTGCAGTTGCTCTGCCTGATTGCCATGGACCCGCCCAGCGACCTCTCGGCCGACAGCATCCGTGACGAGAAGGTCAAGGTGCTCAAAGCCCTGGCGCCGATCAAGGGCGAGGGCCTGAGCACCCAGGTGGTGCGCGGCCAGTACATTGCCGGCTACAGCGAAGGCAAGCCGGTGCCCGGTTACCTGGAAGAAGACAACGCCAACGCCCAGAGCGACACCGAAACCTTCGTCGCCCTGCGTGCCGATATCCGCAACTGGCGCTGGGCCGGGGTGCCGTTCTACCTGCGCACCGGCAAGCGCATGCCGCAAAAACTGTCGCAGATTGTCATCCACTTCAAGGAAACCCCGCACTACATCTTCGCCCCGGAACAGCGTTTGCAGATCGGCAACAAGCTGATCATCCGTCTGCAGCCGGACGAAGGTATCTCCTTGCGGGTAATGACCAAGGAGCAGGGTCTGGACAAAGGCATGCAGCTGCGCAGCGGGCCCTTGCAGCTGATTTTTTCCGACACCTGGCGTAGTGCGCGGATCCCCGATGCCTACGAGCGGTTGTTGCTGGAAGTGATGCGCGGCAATCAGAACCTGTTTGTGCGCAAGGATGAAATCGAATACGCGTGGAAGTGGTGCGATCAGCTGATCGCCGGCTGGAAACAGTCGGGCGACGCGCCCAAGCCCTATGCCGCCGGTTCCTGGGGGCCGATGAGCTCGATTGCACTGATTACCCGCGATGGGAGGTCCTGGTATGGCGATATCTGAACTGCAACTGCCGGCGAAGGTCACGGCACGTGATTTCAATACACCCGCGCTGCTGGCTGAAGGGCTGGCCAAGGATGTGGCAGGGCGCCTGAATGCGGCCATTGCCGCCAAGGGCCAGGCCACCCTGGTGGTGTCGGGCGGCCGCAGTCCGGTGGCGTTTTTTGCCGCGCTGCTCAAGCAGCCGCTGGACTGGTCGAAGGTGCTGGTGACCCTGGCCGATGAACGCTGGGTGCCGGTCGAGCATGCCGACAGCAATGCCGGCCTGCTCAAGCGCCATTTGTTGACCGGTCCTGCTGCCAAGGCGCGTTTCCTCAGCCTCTATCGCGCCGCAGGCAGTCTTGAGGCCGCTGCGCAGGAAGCCGATCAGGCCCTGGCCGAACTGCCGGGTATCGACGTACTGGTACTGGGCATGGGCGATGACGGCCATACCGCCTCGCTGTTCCCCAACAGCCCGAACCTTGCCGAAGGTCTCGACCCGAACAGCCCCCGTCGCTGCCTGCCGATGCTGGCGCCGAGCGTGCCGCATCAACGGCTGAGCATGACCCGGGCGCTGCTGGCCCGCGCCGGATTTACCGCCTTGTCGGTGCAAGGCCCGGGCAAACTCGCTACCCTGCGCGCCGCGCTGGCCGGCGATGACCAGGCCGAGATGCCGATTCGTGCCTTCTTACAAGACCCTCTGGATATTTACTGGTGCCCATGAGCCAAGGATCCGCCGTTATGACCACGCATGAACTGAAACAGCCGGGAGCTTCCATGGCCGACAAGATTGCCCGGATCGATCAGATCTGCACCCAGGCGCGCATTCTGCCGGTGATCACCATCGCCCGCGAAGAAGACATCCTGCCTCTGGCCGATGCCCTGGCAGCCGGTGGTATCAAGACCCTGGAAGTGACCTTGCGCTCGTCCCACGGCCTCAAGGCCATCCAGGTGCTGCGCGAGCAGCGCCCGGAGCTGTGCATCGGGGCTGGCACCGTACTCGACCGCAACATGTTTGCTGCCGTGCAGGCGGCTGGCGCGCAGTTCGTGGTCACCCCGGGCATTACCCAGGACTTGCTTGAGGCCGGCGTCGACAGCGACATCCCGCTGCTGCCAGGTATCAGCACACCGTCGGAAATCATGATGGGCTATGCCCTGGGCTACCGGCGCTTCAAGCTGTTTCCGGCTGAGATCAGCGGCGGCGTGGCGGCGATCAAGGCCTATGGCGGCCCGTTCGGCGACGTGCGTTTCTGCCCCACCGGCGGGGTCAACCCGGGCAATGTGAAGGACTACATGGCCCTGGCCAATGTGATGTGCGTGGGCGGTACCTGGATGCTCGACAGCAGCTGGATCAAGAGCCGCGACTGGGCCCGTATCCAGGCCTGCAGTGCCGAGGCCCTGGCACTGCTGGACTGAAACCGAATTCGTTGTGTGCTACACGGCTTTGAGGTGCGCTTGGTCGGCGCACCTTTTTTTTTGCCTGCTCAGAAACTGTCCGAAGTGCTGAAGCTGCCACCACCGCTGCTGCTGGAGGTGGAGAAATCGCTGGAACTCGAACTTGAGCTTGAACTACTGGAACCGGAGCTCGACCAGCTGAACGACGAAGAGCTGCTGGACGAAGAACTGCGCGGCACCAGGCGTCGGCCACTTTGCAGCACGGTTTCCAGCGCGTGCAGGCTGAGGTCGCGGGTCATGTAGTCGGCCAGCAGGCGCTCGATGCTCAAGGTGGTGTAGTAGTTGTAGTCGCTGTCACGGTAATAGTCGGTGCGCAGCGCCCGCTCCAGCTCCTTGGCCCGCTCATAGTCGCGCAGGGCACGGTCATGCTGGTCGCGCAGCTCGGGCAGGCGGTCCTGTACGTCACGCAGGCGCGGGTACAGCTCCTTGAGCTGGGCGGCGATCTTGTCGTCGTTGTTGTCCGGAGTCTTTTGTACTTCGACCAGCAGTTGTTCGATGGTCTGTGCCTGCAGGCGTTCGGTGATGTTCTGACGGATCCGCAGGTAATGCGGGTCCTGTTTACCGGCAAAATTGGCCAATTGCTGGTGTTGCTCGTTGGCCCGGGCCTTGGCGGCGACGATGTGCTTGTTCAGGGTGACGTCTTCGCGGGTCAGCGGGTCCATCCCTGCCGCTGTACGCGCCTGGGCCAGACGCTGGTCGATAGCGTCCTGCAGCCCGGCAATCAGGCTCAGGCGTTCGCCTTGCAGCTCTTCGTTGCGGGTCTGCATGGCCCGCAGCATCAGCTCGTTGTTGCGGTTACCGACAAAGTTGACGCGCTTGGCCAGCTTGTTGTCGAGCCAGCGGTGCAGGAAGTTGTAGCGGTACTGGTCAGTGCCGTAATCGCGCTTGAGCAAGTGGTAGTAGATCGGGTTGGCGCTGTACGAAGGCAGCTTGTCGACGCACTCCTGGCGGATCTCCTGATAGCCGGTAAGCGCTTCGCCGTTGGCCTCTTGCGCGGCCCGCAACTGCTCGCCCAGCTCGCACCAGTCAGGCTCAAGCACCAGTTGATCCTTGACCTGGCGGTCGATGCTCTCAATGCGACTGCGCACGGTGTGCTGGTCGGCCAGCGACACGGCAATATCGGTTTCGACCCGGGCAAGTTCGGCGCGCAGTTGCGCTTCGGCATCCTGGCGTGCCTGCAGTTGCAGCAGGGTGTCCTGGTCCAGGGCCGGTCGATGTTCGAGCTTTAGCGTGGCGATGTTGCTCAGCCGGGTGAGGATGTCCTGTTCCAGGCGCGCTTCCTGATCGCTCAGGGCCGACAGCAGTTGCTCGGCGCTGCGCAGCAAGGCCTCGCTGCTGCGGGCGTTCTGCGCCACGGTGCCGGTGAGGGTAGAAGGGGTCATGTGTTCACCAGTCCATGATCATGTCAGGGTTGCCCGTGGTGCGCTGGTTGAAGCGCAGGGTCAGCGAGTTGGCAGCCTTGCTGCCCATCATGCGGTCATCGATATGGCCATCGTCGAGCTTGTCCACTTTGACCTTGAGGTATTCGGCCTGGCTGACGCGCACGGCGAACAGGCGGCTCCAGCGTTGTTTGCCGGTTTCGGAGCTGGTGACCGGTACTTCAGCGCTGATGCCGCCGGCGTCAGTGGCCTCGACCACCAGGAACCAGCTCTTGCCCTTGTCGGTGTCCTCGCCGCGGTTGCAGCCGGCGGGGTCGTAGCAACGCTCGACCCCGGACTTGATCCCGGTGCGGTCGACGATCTGCAGGGTCAGCGGCACGGCGGCGAAGTCGAGCATCCGCTTGAGGTGTTTGAGCTGATCGCCGGTCTGGCTGACGTCCTCGTTGTGCAGGCTGTTGTTGGCTTGGGCGAGCAGCGCTTGTAGTTGCGCTCGGTCACCGGCGGCCAGCGGCATCGCCTGCAGGCGCTGCTGCAACTGATCGCGCAGGGTGATCTGTTCGAGCCAATAGGAGACTCGATCGATCTCATAATCCAGTTTGCCGACCTGGAAGCCGGCCGCTTTGAGCGTGTCAGTATCCTTGACTTGCAGCAGTTGCTGGTCAGCCGAACTGGCAAGTTCCTTGAGATTGGGGAACGGCTTGAGGCCTTCGGTATAGGCCGGCATCGCCAGGAGCCTGGCCAGTTTATCGCGCTGCTGGTAGATACCTTCTACCGTGGCGAAGCCAGAGCGGGCCGAGGAGATGGCCTGGCGGGCCAGTTTGATCTGCGCCTCACGCTGCGTGACCAGGGTCTTGACGCTGTCGCGGTTGGTCTTGCGCACGAACTGCGGCACATCGCTGGCAAAGGTCTGATCCAGCGGCGGCAATGTTTGCCGGACCTGATCGAGAATGCGGCTGACGGCGACATCGGGCTGGGCCAAAGCCTTTTGCTGCCACTGCTCGAGCTGCTTGTGATTGAGCTGGATCTCGGTGCGCACGTCTTCATCATGCCAGCGCAGGTCACGGGCACTGTTTTCGATCTCGACCGTAATGCCGCTGTCGTGGGCAATGCGTGTGCACTGGGTGATCAGCGCCGCGGCAATGATTGCCAGGAACAGCTTGTAGAGCTGGCCGCGCGCCATCGATGCCTTGCTCAGCAGCTTTTCCCGCCAGCTCAGCGGCGGGGCTTCGAACATCAGCCGGCGGGCGAAGAACTCGCGCACGCCCTGGTCGATCAGCGCCTCGTCGAAGGCGATGTTGTGGCTCTGGTAGTAGTCACGAATACGCGCCGCGACTTCGGCGCGGCGCTTGGGCAGGTTCAGGTGTTCCTGGATTTGCACCTGCTGGTGGCGCAATTCGTCGACGAACGCCATCGCTCCGAGCTGTTCGGAGAGTGGGATGCTGGTCATCAGGCCGCCTTGCTGAGCAGCGCGGCGAATTTACGCTTGGCATCCTCGACCGCGGCAGCGATGTCGCGCGAAGCGTTGCTCGACTCGGCCCGGTAGGTTTCGGTGAGGCTGTTCATGTCGGTCTGGAACGACAGCGTGGCGTCGGCCAGCGCGCGTACCGAATCGACCTTGATGGTCGAGCCGTAGCTGGCCTTGACCGCGGCTTCGAGCTGCTGGTTGCCGGTACTGCCGAGGGCTTCGAGGCCCTTGCTGATGCCATCGGTGGTGGCATTGAGGGTATGGGTCGCCTCGGCCAGGCCGCTGTTGGCGGTGAATGACACGGCAAGGCCGGTAAGCACCACTTCGTTGGTCGAGAAGAACGAGACCATGCGCTGGTACTGGCGCTCCTTGATCACGTGTACCTGGTTGATGCGGGCGAAGACCATCTCGGCAGTGTTGTAGCCGACCTTGAGGTCATCGGCGATGTCCTTGACGATCTGGTAGCGCTTGTCTTCGTCCTGCAGGGCACGCACGGCTTCGTCGCGGCGCAGTTCCAGCGCGGCACGTTCGGCCGGCTCGGCCGATTCGGCGGCGGCGACTTGCTGGTTTGCCTCATTCAGTTCGGCCGTGCGCTGTTCCAGGGCCTGGCCGGCAATGGCCAGCACCTGCTGGGCTTCGACCTCTGCAGCCTTCATGGCCATGCGAAAGTCCATGTAGGACTCAAGGATCACCGTCTCGCGACTGATCTGGTCGTTGGCCGACTTGCACACCTGCAGGTAGTTGTCGCGAATGTCGTTGAAGCGGCTGGGGATCGAGCCACGGCGCACGTTCATCCAGGCCAGCTTGAGTTTTTCCATGCTGTCCAGGCGCCCGTCGTCCATCCAGCCGGCCATGGCCGCGGCGTCTTCGCGGATCGAGGTGAAGCTCTGGGTGATGTCCATGAAGCGGGTGGAGATGTCCATGCCCTCGATCTGCTCGCGGACCATGCTGTTGAAAGCGGTGGATTGCTGCAGGACCGCAGCGATCGAGGTGACCTTGCTGCTGTCGTACTGCGCCACGCGGTCGAGCAGCATCAGCACGGGGGCGTCCTGGACAGGGCGCAGGAGGTTGATGCCGATGGTGCGCAGGCCGCTCAGTGCCCGCTCGAGGTAGTTGCTCATCGAGTGTCCTTTCATGATGTGCGCACAGCGCAGGGTAAAGCGAGGAAGGGAGTATACCGGGGGTTGCCGTCAAGCTGACCGACGATTTTTCTCGGGCGCAAACGAAAGTGCCCGCCTCCGGATGGAGGCGGGCACTCGGTTGCAGCTCAGCGTATGGCTCAGGCCGCCTTGGCAGCCTGCTGGCTCAACGAACGGTTCAGGGCGCTGAACAATGCCTTGAAGCTGGCAGTGGTGATGTTTTCATCGATACCCACGCCGTGCACAGGGCGGCCACCGGCGACGCGCAGTTCGATGTAGGCCGCAGCCTTGGCGTTGGTACCCGCGCCGATGGCGTGCTCGTTGTAGTCCATGATTTCCACGGCGATCGGCAAGCCGGCCACCAGGGCCTCGAGGGCACCGTTGCCCTTGCCGCGCCAATGCAGGGTGGTCTCGCCTTCACCGGCGACTTCCACTTCCACCGCACTGTGGCCGTTCTCTTCCTGCAGGCGATGGCTGACCATCGCGTACGGCGAGTTGGCCTGCAGGTACTCGCGGTGCAACAGCGAGTGGATCTGCTGGGCAGTCATCTCCAGGCCCAGGCGGTCGGTTTCACCCTGTACCACCTGGCTGAACTCGATCTGCATGCGCCGTGGCAGGCTGATGCCGTATTCCTGTTCGAGCAGGTAGGTGATGCCACCCTTGCCCGACTGGCTGTTGACGCGGATCACCGCCTCGTAGCTGCGGCCGATGTCGGCCGGGTCGATCGGCAGGTACGGCACTTCCCACTTGGCGTCATCCTTCTGCTGGGTGAAGCCTTTGCGGATGGCGTCCTGGTGCGAGCCGGAGAACGCGGTGTGAACCAGGTCGCCAACGTACGGATGACGCGGGTGCACCGGAATCTGGTTGCACTCCTCGACCACCTTGCGCACGCCGTCGATGTCGGAGAAATCCAGCTCAGGGTCGATGCCCTGGGTGTAAAGGTTCAACGCCAGGGTCACCAGGTCGACGTTGCCGGTACGCTCGCCGTTGCCGAACAGGCAGCCTTCGACACGGTCGGCGCCGGCCATCAGGCCCAGTTCGGTAGCGGCTACGCCAGTGCCGCGGTCGTTGTGGGTGTGCAGGCTGATGATCACGCTGTCGCGGCGGTTGACGTTACGGCCGAACCACTCGATCTGGTCGGCGTAGATGTTCGGCGTCGAGACTTCGACGGTAGCCGGCAGGTTGAGGATGATCTTGTGCTCAGGGCTAGGGTTCCACACCTCGATCACCGCATCGCAGACTTCCTTGGCGAATTCCAGTTCGGTGGCGCTGAAGGTCTCTGGCGAGTATTGGAAGGTCCACTGGGTTTGCGGCTGCTGGGCGGCGTATTTGACGAACAATTTCGCCGCGTTCACCGCGATGTCTTTCACGCCTTGCTTGTCCTGGTTGAAGACAATGCGGCGGAACGACGGGCTGGTGGCGTTGTACAGGTGGACGATGGCCTTTTTCGCGCCGCGCAGGGATTCGAACGTACGAGCGATCAAATCTTCACGGGCCTGGGTCAGCACCTGGATGGTGGTGTCGTCCGGAATATGGCCGTCTTCGATCAGGGTACGGACGAAGTCGAAGTCGGTTTGCGAAGCGGACGGGAACGAGGCTTCGATTTCTTTCACGCCAACGCTGACCAGGGTCTTCCAGAAGCGCAGCTTCTTCGCCGCATCCATTGGCTCGATCAACGACTGGTTGCCATCGCGCAGGTCCGAACTGCACCAGATCGGCGCTTCGGTGATGGTCTTCGAAGGCCAGGTGCGGTCAGGCAAGTTGACGGTCGCGAAGGCGCTGTATTTTTTCGAAGGGTCTTTGAGCATGGTCATGAAAGCAATCCTTGAATGTGCGGCCTTGAAAGGGGCCCGCCGAACGAAAACGAGATGAAAAGGCGAGGCGACGCGATTCAGCTTGGTAGTCGTGCACTGACCAGGCAGAGGCTGCGATGTTGACGAAGCAGGATGAGGGTCTGAAAGGTTTTCATGGCTTCAACCCTAACCAGTGGGGTTAAAGATGGCAAGCCTTGCGAAAAAATTGAGATAAATGCTTAAAAAACGAGAATTGTCGAGATTTTATGGCGCTTCATGAATGAAAAGGCCGCGCCAGTTGCGCGGTCTTTTTTAATAGCGCAACTCAGCCCTCAGGGCTGGAAGGCACCGATGAAAATGGCCGGATCGACCCGCGCATCATTGAGGCTGACGTTCCAGTGCATGTGCGGGCCTGTGGCACGGCCGGTCGAACCTACCCGGCCAACCACGGCGCCGCGGCTAAGCTGCTGGCCGGGTTTTACGTCGATCTTCGACATGTGGCAGAACATGCTGATAAAGCCCTGGCCATGGTCGACGAACACCGTGTTGCCATTGAAGAAGTAGTTGCCGACAAGGATGACCTTGCCGTTGGCCGGGGTCTTGATTGGCGTGCCGGCGGGTACCGCAAAATCCAGGCCTGCGTGCGGATTGCGTTCTTCGCCATTGAAGAAACGGCGCACGCCGAACTTGCTCGACAGCGGGCCGCTGACCGGCTTGTCGAGGATCAGGTTGCTCGGCAGGTTGGGACTGAAGCTGCGGTAGGCCTTGATCTGCTCGGCAAGCTCGGCATCGATGCGCTTGAGGTCGGCCGGGTCGGGGTTGACCTGGCGCTTGTTCTTCAGGGTGATGCGCTGCTCCGGGTACTTTTTGCTGCCGACGGTAAAGTTCAGGGTGCGCGTGCCCTCGGTGAGCTGTGCGGTACCGGGCTTTTGCGTCAGCGGCAGGCCAACGATGGCCAGCCAGCGGTCCTGCTCCTTGACCACCAGCACCGGCTTGCCATCAAAGCGCGCGCTCGGTGCCGCGGCGGCCGGGCCAAGGTCTATGACCGCCACACCGCCGGGTACCGGCTTGTTCAGTTGGCGGGTGATGTAGCTGGCCTGGGCACTGCTGGCGAACATCAGGCACAGCAGCAACAGCGGGGCAAACAGACGGGGCATGATTCAATCCAGTAAAGAAAGCGTGACCGGAGTCAGGTGATTGTCTTCGACCCGTACCTGCAGTTCGCCTTCGCCCAGGCGGGCAGTCAGGCGTTGGCCGTTGTGGGTCTGGGCGGCATTGCGGATGGCTTGGCCTCGCTCGTCGAGGAGGATGCTGTAGCCACGGCCCAGGGTCGCCAGGGGGCTGACCACGTGCAGGGTCTGGACCTGGGCTTGCAGGCGCTGGCGGCGGTCCTTGAGCGTGTCGCGCATGGCCCGCGGCAGGCGTTCGGCGAGGCTGTCCAGGCGTTGCTTGAGCAGGGCCAGGGTGCGTCCGGGGTGTTGCGCGGCCAAGCGCGTGTCCAGGCGCGCGAGGCGTTCGCGGCGCTGGTTCAGACGCTGCTCGAAGGCGCGGCGCAGGCGCATGTCCAGATCGTCCAGGCGCTGGGCCTGTTGGCGCAGGCGTTCGCCCGGGTGGCGCAGGCGCCGGGTCAGGCTGTCCAGGCGCAGGCGGTCGTGCATCAGGCGGCTTTGAATGCGCAGCAACAGGCGGCGTTTGAGGCTGTCGATACGCCGTTGCAGGTCGCTGCTGTCCGGGGCCAGCAGCTCGGCGGCGGCAGACGGCGTCGGGGCGCGCACGTCAGCGACGAAGTCACTGATCGAGACATCGGTTTCATGGCCGACGGCGCTGACGATCGGCGTCTTGCAGGCGGCGATGGCGCGGGCCACGGCTTCTTCGTTGAAGCACCAGAGGTCTTCCAGCGAGCCGCCGCCCCGGGCCAGGATCAGCGCGTCGAAGCCGCGGCTGTCGGCCAGTTGCAGGGCGCGGACGATCTGCTTGATGGCTTCGCGGCCTTGTACGGCGGTGGGGATCAGGGTCAGCTCGACCTGCGGTGCTCGGCGGCGGAACACGCTGATGATGTCGCGAATCACCGCGCCGGTGGGCGAGCTGACGATGCCGATGCGCTGCGGGTGAGCGGGCAGGGCGAGCTTGGCTTCAGTACTGAACAGGCCTTCTGCGCCGAGCTTTTCCTTCAGCGCTTCGAAGGCCAGGCGCAGGGCACCGTCGCCGGCCGGCTCGACGGTGTCGAGGATCAATTGATAGTCGCCACGGCCCTCGAACAGCGAGACCTTGCCGCGCACCTTGACCGCCAGGCCATCGCGCAGGGCCTGGCGGACCCGCGCGGCGTTCTGGCGGAACAGCGCGCAGCGCACCTGGGCGCCGCTGTCCTTGAGGGTGAAGTAGACATGACCGGAGGCCGGGCGGGCGAGGTTGGAGATCTCGCCTTCGACCCAGACATTGCGGAACACGTCTTCCAGCAGCACCCGGGCGCGGCCGTTGAGTTGGCTGACGGTCAGGACTTCGCGGTCCAGGCCGAGTCTTTCGAAGGGGTCTTTGATCATGGGCTGCATCATAAAGGATTGTGGAGCCGGGGTGGCAGTGGCTCGGCGGTGTCTTCATCGCTGGCAAGGCCAGCTCCCACAGGAGCTGTGTACTCCGGCCCATTGTTGCCGGCGATGGGCTGCGCAGCAGCCCCCATATGCAGGATGAACTGCTCAACCAAAGCTCCGGCATCGCGCCGATAGGCCAGCGCCACCGTACTGCGGCAACCCTCATCGGCCAGGGCAATGAAGCGCAGCGAAGCCGGGGCAATCTCCTCCATGCATTGCGGCAACAACGCCACCCCAAAACCTGCCTGGATCAACTGCAGCTGAGTGGTCTTGCGCGACACCACGCGCGCCGATTGCGGAAAGAACCCTGCACCCATGCACAATTCGGCAGACAGGTAGCTCAGGCCGCCACGCTGGCGATGGGGGATGGAGATAAAAGGCTCGTCACGCAGCTGCGCCAGGCAAACGCTGCTTTCTTCAGCCAATGGATGACCCTCGGCGACCGCCAGCAACAGGGGTTCTTCGAACAATGGCCGGACACAAAGCCCTTCATGCTGACGCAGCACCGGCAAGCGCAGCAGGCCGAGCTCCAGGCGACCCGCGGCCAGTTCTTCAAGCTGCGCCTCGGACGACTGCTGGGCGATTTCCATGGATACGCCCGGGTTGTCATTCAGATAGCCGCTGAGGCGCGCCAGCAATTGGCCGGTCAGCGGCACCGTGCTGGAATGACTGAGGCGCAGGCTGCCACGCACGCCCTGGCCAACCTCACGGGCCAGGCGTTCGGCTTTTTCCAGGTCCACCAGCAAGGTCCGCGCTCGCGGCAAAAATGCCTGGCCCGCTGCGGTAAGTCGCGGCTGGCGTGCAGTGCGCTCGAACAGCAGGGTGTCGAGGTGTGACTCCAGCTCCTTGACCTGCCGGCTCAGGGCCGACTGGGCGATGAACAGGCGTTCGGCGGCCGCACTGAAGCTGCCGCTTTCGGCAATTTCGACGAAGTAACGCAACTGACGGGTGGAAATCATCGGTGCTATGCCGTTTCAAGATGGCTAATAAGGTAATTGCATATTAGTCGGCATGGCTTGCTGCTGACTAAAGTTTCCCTACATCCACTGGTGAAGACCGCCATGTTCTCGACCCTGCTTGCCCAATTGCCTTTTACCACCCTCGACTGGCTGCCGATCCTGCTGGGCATCGGCGCCGCCTATATCGTCTTCGGCATCGCCGGCTTCGGCACCGCACTGGTGGCCGGCCCCGTGCTGATCAACTTCATGCCGCTGTCGCGGATCATCCCCTTGCTGGTGTTGCTGGATTTTGTCGCCGCCTTCGGCAACTGGCTGCCTGCGCGCAAAGCGGTGGCGCGCCCGGAGCTGATGCGCCTGCTGCCGTGCATGGCGCTGGGTTGTACCCTGGGCGTGGTGTTTTTGCTCAACCTCAAGTCCGACCTGTTGCTGTTGTTGATGGGGTTGTTTATCAGCGCTTATGCCCTGTACAGCCTGGCGGTGAAGGTCAAGCCGGCGCAGCTGTCGGCCGCCTGGTCGGTGCCGATGGGAACGGTGGGCGGCCTGTTCGGTGCCTTGTTCGGCAGCGGCGGCTTTCTATATGCCCTCTACCTCAATGCCCGCCTGCCCTCCAAGGAGCAGGCGCGGGCCACCCAGAGCGCGTTGATCAGCTGCAGCACCGTGGTGCGCCTGAGCCTGTTCCTGATCGCCGGCGTGTATGCCGACCTGCCGCTGTTGCTGCTGGCGCTGTGCTTGTTGCCGATGATGGCCGTCGGGCTGTACCTGGGCCGGCGCCTGACCCTGAACATGTCACGCGACACCTTCGTACGCCTGGTCACCTGGTTGGTGCTGGCCAGCGGCATCTCCCTGATCGGCCGCTACCTGAGTGAGGTAAACTGGCACCTTTGAACCTGTTTGGCCGCTGTCATGACGACCCAGAGCATTATTGTCCCGAAGATTTCCACCGTCCCCGTGCATGAGCCCCGTGCCCGGGCAATCCTGCGCTGGCTGGTGCGCGAGAAGGTCATCGAGGAGCAACTGAGCACCTGTGGCAGCACCGGCAACCGCATGGCCTATGCCATCGCCGAAGGCGCGCGCAAGGTGGTCGAACGGCCGGAACTGCTGCCGTACGACCTGCCGGTCAATGGCCTTGAGGTCATTACCAAGCGCTGTATCTATACCCCGACCGAGGGCTTTCTTGAAGAAGCCGGCTGCGCTGAATGCCGCAAGGAAGTCGGCGTGGCACTATTCGAAAGCCTGGAGGACTGGATGCCCGGGCGCACAGAAAACTTCGTTTGCCCGTTGTGCGGCCATGAAGATGACATCAACGGTTTTCTGTTCCTCCAGCCCTGCGCGTTTTCCAACCTCGGCTTCATCTTCAATAACTGGAGTGCGGCGGGGTTCACGCAGGCTTTTCTGGATAACTTCGCCGATTGGCTGGACCAACCGGTGGCCGTCGTGCAGGTAACCCGCGAAGGTAACTGACCGAAGGCCCATCTTGGCATTGAGCGAAGGGCACGGGATGAGTATAATGGCGCGCTTCCATTTTTCCCGCCCGGGAGCCCCCGCGATGCTGCGTATCAGCCAAGAAGCCCTGACCTTCGACGACATTCTCCTAGTGCCTGGTTATTCAGAGGTGCTACCCAATGAAGTCAGTCTCAAGACCCGTTTGACCCGTGGCATCGAGCTGAACATTCCGTTGGTTTCCGCCGCCATGGATACCGTGACCGAAGCCCGTCTGGCCATTGCCATGGCCCAGGAAGGCGGCATCGGCATCATCCACAAGAACATGACCATCGAGCAGCAAGCTGCCGAAGTGCGCAAGGTCAAGAAGTTCGAGGCTGGCGTGGTCAAGGACCCGATCACCATCGAGGCTGACGCCACGGTACGTGACCTGTTCGAGCTGACCCGCCTGCACAACATCTCCGGTGTACCGGTGCTCCACGATGGCGACCTGGTCGGTATCGTCACCTCCCGCGATGTGCGCTTCGAAAACCGTCTGGATGCCACCGTACGTGAAGTGATGACGCCCAAAGAGCGTCTGGTCACTGTCAGCGAAGGCGCCGACAAGAACGAAGCCCGCGAGCTGCTGCACAAGCACCGCATCGAGCGCGTGCTGATCGTCGACGAAAAATTCGCCCTCAAGGGCATGATGACCGTCAACGACATCGAAAAAGCCAAGGCCTACCCGCTGGCCAGCAAGGACGACCAGGGTCGCCTGCGTGTCGGTGCTGCGGTCGGTACCGGCAAAGACACCGGTGACCGCGTTGCGGCGCTGGTTGCCGCGGGCGTTGACGTGGTGGTGGTCGACACTGCTCACGGTCACTCCAAGGGCGTGATCGATCGCGTTCGCTGGGTCAAAGAGCACTTCCCGCAGGTTCAGGTCATCGGCGGCAACATCGCCACCGGCGCTGCCGCCAAGGCCCTGGCCGAAGCCGGCGCTGACGCGGTCAAGGTCGGTATCGGCCCAGGCTCGATCTGCACCACCCGTATCGTCGCCGGTGTCGGTGTGCCGCAGATCAGCGCCATCGCCAACGTCGCCGCCGCCCTCGAAGGCACGGGCATCCCGCTGATCGCCGACGGCGGCATCCGCTTCTCCGGTGACCTGTCCAAGGCCATCGTTGCTGGTGCTTCTGCGGTGATGATGGGTTCGATGTTCGCCGGTACCGAAGAGGCCCCGGGCGAGATCGAGCTGTTCCAGGGTCGTTCCTACAAGGCTTACCGCGGCATGGGCTCGCTGGGCGCCATGTCCCAGGCCCAGGGTTCTTCGGACCGTTACTTCCAGGACTCCTCGGCCGGTGCCGAGAAGCTGGTACCGGAAGGTATCGAAGGCCGCGTGCCGTACAAGGGCACCCTGACCGCGATCATCCACCAGCTGATGGGCGGCCTGCGTTCCTCGATGGGTTACACCGGCAGCGCCAACATCGAAGAGATGCGCACCAAGCCTGAATTCGTGCGCATCACCGGTGCCGGCATGGCCGAGTCCCACGTGCATGACGTTCAAATCACCAAAGAAGCGCCAAACTACCGTGTAGGTTGATGCTTCAGGCAACACTTGCTAGCGGGGCTGTTATCGACAGCCCCGCGTCGTTTCCGATTTCCACTGACGAGATTGAGTCATGGCCCTCGACATTCACGCTCACCGCATCCTGATCCTCGACTTCGGTTCCCAGTACACCCAGCTGATCGCCCGCCGTGTGCGCGAAATCGGCGTGTATTGCGAACTGCACCCGTTCGACATGGACGATGAAGCGATTCGCGAATTCGCCCCGCGCGGCATCATCCTCGCCGGCGGTCCCGAGTCCGTGCACGAAGCCGACAGCCCGCGCGCGCCACAGGCCGTCTGGGACCTGGGCGTACCGGTATTCGGTATCTGCTACGGCATGCAGACCATGGCCGAACAGCTGGGCGGCAAGGTTGAAGGCTCCGAGCTGCGTGAGTTCGGTTACGCCCGCGTCGACGTAGTCGGCAAGAGCCGCCTGCTCGACGGCATCGAAGACCACGTCGATGCCGACGGCGTCCTCGGCCTGGACGTGTGGATGAGCCACGGTGACAAGGTCACCCGCATCCCGGAAGAATTCCATATCCTGGCCAGCACCCCGAGCTGCCCGATCGCCGGCATGGCCGACGACACCCGCGGCTACTACGGCGTGCAGTTCCACCCGGAAGTGACCCACACCAAGCAGGGCGGTCGCATCCTCTCGCGCTTCATCCTCGACATCTGCGGCTGCGAAGCGCTGTGGACCCCGTCGCACATCGCTGAAGACGCCATCGCCCAGATTCGCGCCCAGGTTGGCAGCGACAACGTCCTGCTCGGCCTGTCCGGCGGCGTTGACTCCTCGGTAGTAGCTGCGCTGCTGCACAAGGCCATCGGCGACCAGCTGACCTGCGTGTTCGTCGACAACGGCCTGCTGCGCCTGCACGAAGGCGAGCAAGTGATGGCCATGTTCGCCGAGAACATGGGCGTCAAGGTAATCCGCGCCAATGCCGAAGAGCAGTTCCTGAGCAACCTGGCCGGCGAAGCTGACCCTGAGAAGAAGCGCAAGATCATCGGTCGCACCTTCATCGACGTATTCGATGCCGAGTCCACCAAGCTGCACAACATCAAGTACCTGGCCCAGGGCACCATCTACCCGGACGTGATCGAGTCGGCTGGCGCCAAGAGCGGCAAGGCCCACGTGATCAAGTCGCACCACAACGTTGGTGGCCTGCCGGAAGAGATGAACCTCAAGCTGGTCGAGCCGCTGCGTGAGCTGTTCAAGGATGAGGTTCGTCGTCTTGGCCTGGAGCTGGGCCTGCCGTACGACATGGTCTACCGTCACCCGTTCCCGGGCCCGGGCCTGGGTGTGCGCATCTTGGGTGAAGTGAAGAAGGAATACGCCGACCTGCTGCGTCGCGCCGACCACATCTTCATCGAAGAACTGCGCAAGGCCGACTGGTACCACAAGGTCAGCCAGGCCTTCGTGGTGTTCCAGCCGGTGAAATCGGTGGGCGTGGTTGGTGACGGCCGTCGTTACGCCTGGGTCGTGGCCCTGCGTGCGGTAGAGACCATCGACTTCATGACCGCGCGTTGGGCACACCTGCCTTACGAGCTGCTGGAAACCGTCAGCGGCCGGATCATCAACGAGATCGAAGGCATCTCCCGCGTCACCTACGACGTGTCGAGCAAGCCGCCAGCGACCATCGAGTGGGAATGATCCCGCCGGTTGCTTGAGAAAGCGCCATGTCCCCTCGGGGCATGGCGCTTTTTTTTGTCGCGATAACTATCTAACGCCGTGGTTCAACGCTGTCTCGCACAGTGGGTCTCCCTTGTACCGGAGGCTAGCGTCATGAATGAAACACCGTTGTCCGTGTTATTGCACAACGACCTGTCAGCCATTGCCCTGCGGGTTGTGCAAGCCTTTCCCGATCTGCACAACGAGGCTCGTGAGGCTGCAAAAAGCTTGCTGCGCACCGAGGGTAACCTGATCGCAGATCCGGATCGCATCTACTGGCACCGTTTCTCTGGAGCGGCCAGTAGCAGCAGAACCTTTACGGGCTGGGAGCATTACGGCGCGCCCGTTCAATCCATGACCCTGACTGAGCTGGTGATGCGCCGCTTTCGCGTCAGTGATCAGGACAACGCCGATCTACTGCTCCTGTACGGCGGTTTCTACACCGAGGGACCCGGAGCACGACGGTTCGATGAAACCAACGAAGTACGCCTGGATCCACAGAAGGTGCTCAATGCCCTGTGGCAACTGGACTTCGGCGCGGCTTTCCTGCGACGCAGGACGGCATTCTGGAGCGATCACGGCGCTGACGTTCGCACACTGAGCAAGCTCAACTACCTGTCCGAAGCCCTGCAGGCCGGCTTGAGCGGGCAACTGAACGAACAGCAGTTGCAACTGGTGTTCGATGCCGTCGGTTTCGACAGCAGTGTCATGCCGCAATTGCGGCATTTTGACCAGGCGAAGCCGCCCGCCGCCGGGATTCATATCGCGACACTGAGCCTGGCCGGGCAGCTGTCAACTGATGTGATCTGGTTGCAGGGGGCGGGCGGTCAGCATGTGCTCTATTTGCCCGGTGCGACGCCGTCCTTTCAAGGGTTCAGCCGCCAGCAAGAGGTGGCCGGGTGGTTGTTCGGCTGGCTGCAGGCGCCTGCCAGCAGCGAGCAGCTGTTGGTGCATTTCTCCGGTGATCCGCAGCAAAGGCAGCGCGATCAATTCGACAGTTGGGCGAAGGGTAGCCTCCAGGCCTTTGCCAGCCAGGTTCAGCGTGCGCCGATCACAGGGGAGGTTTTCACCTGGATGCGCGACAACGCCAAGCGGCACATGGAGACTGAAACCGATGCCGCCTTGCGCACCAATGCCGAACTGCGTGCGCAGTTGTGGGTGGGCTACCTGGGCGTGGCCTCGCGCCTGCTCGGTGCCGTGGCGCCTGCCGGTTGGCCGTTGGCACTGCTGGCGGTGGCTGTAGGTACTGCGAGCCTTGCATTGAACGTCGAGCAGGCGGTCGATGGCGACAACCCCGAAGAACGTCGGGCGGGCTTGCTCGGGGCCATCCTTGCCGGGGTCGACCTGCTGCTCAACCTGCCGTTTCTGTTGCCGCTGGGGCGTGGTGCGGCGCAAGAGCTGGGTCAGCTTGAAGGCAATGAGATCATCGATGAACCAGCAGCTACCAGCGGCCTTGTGCAAGGTGTCAGTACTTTGGCTGATGGTGCCCAGTACATCGAGCTCAAGGGCGTACCCTACCGGGTTCGCTATGACCAGGCCTTGCGTACCTGGTTGATTGTTCCTGAAGACAATCCGTTTGCCTTCAATGGCGTAATACCCGTGCGCCTGGACGAGCAGGGGCAGTGGATCGTGCTCGAGTCCGTCTGTTTGCGCGGGGGCGGCCAGTGCCTGGGAGGGCTGACGCCCGAGCCGGCGGCCGCGATGGTGGATTATTCGCCCTTCGAGGCTGTACCAGGGCGCTATGAAGTCCCCGAGCCGGCCCGGCCTGCGGTGCTGGAACTGGTCAGTGCGAGTAATCGGCGGGCGATCGGCGGTGATTACTACGACCCGGAGTCGCCGCTGATGGAAGTGCGCGATAGCCTGGAGCAGATTCGGCAGCAATTGCGCACCGATGCCGAGACTTTCTTCACCCGGATAACCCTGCCCAGGTTCAGGATTCACCCGCCAGCGGCCTCGATCAGCCCGCAGCGGGCATTCATCGAATTGTTCGACGAGCACGCCGGCGTGGTCATTGGCGAATCGCACGACTCGATCGCCAGCAAGCGTTGGCTGCTGGAAAACCTCACGCCGATGTATGCCAAAGGCGTACGCACGCTTTATCTCGAGCACCTGATGACGGATCTGCACCAAGCGGACCTGGACCTGTTCCATCGCAGCGGGCGCATGAGTGCGCAATTGCGGCGCTATCTGGAGCGGCTGGATGTCGGGCAGCGCACCGATACCACCGGGCGGTACAGCTTCCTGGAACTGGTTAGAAAAGCCCGGGCCAACGATATCAGGGTACAGGCTGTGGATTGTGTCGCGAGCTATCAACTGGAGGGCCTTGAGGTCGAGCACCCGGGCAATCCGTTACGGCAGAAGGTCATGAACTACTATGCCAGCCGAATTGTTTCCGCCGGGCAAGCCGAGACTGGCGCAGGCAAATGGGTGGCCTTGGTCGGCAACACCCACAGCAATTTTTACAAGCGCGTGCCGGGTCTGGCGGAGCTGCAAGGGGTGCCGGGCTTGCGTCTGGTCGATGCCGGGCCGGGACAGGCGACCGGTATCACCCTGGATGCAGGTGAATACTATTTGCCGAGCATGGGCAACCCCGACGGTATCGTACAGGGGGACTTGCGCCTGGCACTGCAGACGCAGGATCAGCCCGTTGCGTTTCGTGACGCCATTACTGCCCCGCCAGGCGTGATAAGGCCTGGAAGCTAGGCCCTGCGGCAACTCTTCACTTAATCTTTCTCAATTGCAGGTGTATCGTATTCGCCCTTCATCGCCGGTCCCTTGGCGCTTTTCAGCCCGGTACCGGCATGTTGTTCCTGGCATTACGAGGTACCTGCTGCATGTCCTTTACCCGGCGACAAATACTCGGTGGCCTGACCGGCCTGGTGGCGATTGGCCTGGGCGCCGGTGGCGCGTCCCGGTACTGGCTGGGGCGTACCGATCCGAACGCCGGGCATGACTACGAGCTGATCGCCGCGCCGCTGGATGTCGAGCTGGTCTCCGGATTCAAGACCGAGGCCTGGGCCTTCGGCCCGTCGGCGCCGGGCACCGAGCTGCGGGTGCGCCAGGGCGAATGGCTGCGGGTACGCTTCATCAACCACCTGCCGGTGGCCACCACCATTCACTGGCATGGCATCCGTCTGCCGCTGGAGATGGACGGCGTACCCTATGTCTCGCAACTGCCGGTGTTGCCGGGGGAGTACTTCGACTACAAGTTCCGCGTGCCGGATGCCGGCAGCTACTGGTACCACCCGCACGTCAACAGTTCCGAAGAGCTCGGCCGCGGCCTGGTCGGTCCGCTGATCGTCGAGGAACGTGAACCCACCGGCTTCAAGCACGAGCGCACCCTGAGCCTGAAGAACTGGCATGTGGACGAGCAGGGCACTTACCTGCCCTTCAGCATCCCGCGCGAGGCTGCCCGAGGTGGCACCGCTGGCCGGCTGATCACCATCAATGGCCAGGCCAACGCCGTGGTCGACATGCCTGCCGGGCAGATCGTGCGGGTGCGCCTGCTCAACCTCGACAACACCCTGACCTACCGTATCAACCTCAAAGGCAACTTCGAGGCCCGGGTTTATGCGCTGGACGGCAATCCCATCACTCCGCGCCCGCTGGGCAAGGACTACTGGTTGGGCCCGGGCATGCGTATCTGCCTGGCGATCAAGATGCCGCCGGCCGGTGAAGAGTTGTCGCTGCGCGATGGCCCGGTGCGCCTGGGCACCCTGCGTTCGGTGGCCAGCAGCGAAGCTCCGGGCGACTGGCCACCGGCGCTGCCGGCCAACCCGATTGCCGAACCGGACCTGGCCAACGCCGAGAAGCTCAACTTCAATTTCGAGTGGGTCGGTTCGGTCTCGGTCAACACCGACAACGGCAAGCCACCGAGCCTCTGGCAGATCAACGGCAAGGCCTGGGACATCACCGACAAGACCTGCGCCGACCGGCCGATCGCCACGCTGCAAAAGGGCAAGAGCTACATCTTTGAGCTGAAGAACATGACCCAGTATCAGCACCCGATTCACCTGCACGGCATGAGTTTCAAGGTGATCGGCTCGAACAAGCGCAAGGTCGAGCCCTATTTCACCGACACCTACCTGCTGGGCAAGAACGAGCGCGCGCGGGTGGCGCTGGTGGCCGATAACCCGGGGACCTGGATGTTCCACTGCCACGTGATCGACCATATGGAAACCGGCCTGATGGCCGCGATCGAGGTGGCGTGATGCGCCAACCGCAAATCATCGATCGCAGCCGCGATCAGGAATTCATGCGCCTGGCGCTTGAGCTGGCGGCGCAAGGCGCGGCCATGGGCGAAGTGCCTGTCGGCGCGGTGCTGGTCCAGCATGGCCAGGTGATTGGCCGTGGCTTCAACTGTCCGATCAGCGGCAGCGATCCCAGCGCCCATGCCGAGATGGTCGCCATCCGTGCCGCCGCCCAGGCAGCGAGCAACTACCGGCTGCCGGGCAGTACCCTGTACGTGACGCTGGAGCCGTGCAGCATGTGCGCCGGGCTGATCGTTCATTCGCGGATCAACCGGGTGGTGTACGGCGCGCTGGAGCCCAAGGCGGGCGTGGTGCAGAGCCAGGGGCAGTTCTTTAGCCAGGGCTTTCTGAATCACCGGGTGCTATTCGAGGGGGGCGTGCTGGCAGAGGAGTGCGGGACGATTCTGTCCGAGTTCTTCAAGGCGCGGCGGGCGAAGGCCTGAGGTGGCCTTGATCGCGGGGCAAGCCCGCTCCCACAGGAGCCTGTAGGAGCGGGCTTGCCCCGCGAAACAGTTCAGAGTGGCGGGGTCTGCTCGGTTGGCTTGGTCTTGTTCACGCCCGGCACATGCAGGTTGCTATCGGCCACCTGGCTGCCTTCAAGCTGCGGCTGGGTCACCCAGGTGAGAATGTCGTAGTAACGGCGGATGTTGGCGACGAAGTGCACCGGCTCGCCGCCGCGGGCATAACCGTAGCGGGTCTTGCTGTACCACTGCTTCTGCGACAGGCGCGGCAGCATCTTCTTCACGTCCAGCCACTTGTTCGGGTTCAGGCCCTCGCGCTTGGCCAGCTTGCGCGCATCGTCCAGGTGGCCGCTGCCGACGTTGTAGGCGGCCAGGGCGAACCAGGTGCGGTCCGGCTCCTCGATACTGTCATCCAGCTCGGATTTGACGTACATGAAGTACTTGGCGCCGCCGCGGATGCTTTGCACCGGGTCCAGCCGGTTGGACACGCCCATGGCCTGGGCGGTGCGCTGGGTCAGCATCATCAGGCCGCGTACGCCGGTCTTGGAAGTGACCTCGGCCTGCCACATGGACTCCTGGTAGCCGATCGCAGCCAGCAGGCGCCAGTCGACCTGTTCCTTCTTGGCCGAGGCCTGGAAGGCTTTCTCGTAGCGTGGCAGGCGCTGCTGCAGGTGCTGGGCAAAGGTATAGGCGCCTACGTAACCCAGTACATCGACGTGCCCGTAGTAGCGATCTTTCAGACGCTGCAAGGTGCCATTCTTCTGCACCTTGTCGAGAAACTCGTTGATTTCGTTGAGCAGGCTGTTGTCTTCGCCGGCGGCCACGGCCCAGCGCTGGTCGCGGGCGTCACCGAGGTCGAAGGCCACCCGTACCTTGGGGAAGTAGACCTGGTTCATCGCCAGCTCGTTGGAGTCGACCAGGGTCAGGTCGACCTGCCCTTCATCGACCATGCGCAGCAGGTCGACCACTTCAACAGCGTCAGATTCTTCGTATTCGAGCGCCGGATACTGCTTTTTCAGCTCGGCCATCTGCTCGGCATGGGTACTGCCCTTGAGCACCATGATCTTCTTGCCGACCAGGTCCTTGGCGTCAGTGGGCCGTGGGCGGCCGTTGCGGTAGATGATCTGCGGGGTGACTTCCAGGTACGGGTGGGAAAAACGCACCTGCGATTTGCGCTGTTCGCTGCTGACCAGGCCCGCTGCGGCCAGCACCGGGCCGGAAGGCTGGCCGAGCTGGTTGAACAGGTCGTCGAGGTTGTCGGCGGTCTCGATCTTCAGCTCCACGCCCAGATCGTCGGCGAAACGCTTGACCAGCTCGTACTCGAAGCCGGTTTCGCCGTTGCGGTCCTGGAAGTAGGTGGCCGGGCTGTTGCGGGTAATCACGCGCAGCACGCCGTCCTCCTTGACGCGCTCGAGGGTGCTGGGTTTTTCAACACAGGCACCGAGCATCAGGAAGAGTCCGGTTGCGATGAGCCATCTGGCGCACCGCTGGCGCAAAGCGGTTTGGGCGAACATAGGTTGCAGTATACGCAAAGGACCGGTTGCGCCATATCTCGACAACGGTTTGCTTGTCTGCTAGCGATCTTTGCATTTAGGGCGAAATGCAGGTCGAAATGGGTGGTTTTTTTTGACCCCCGAGTCCGCTTTGCCGGGCCGACATGCGGAGGTGTCGCAATGGCGTGTTTCGGGTGCCGGAAGCGCTGGAATTAGGCTAGAATGCACGGCCTCTAAGCACACCCCCTTCCTGAGGCTGTCCCGACGATGTTGATCCTGCGCGGCGCTCCTGCCCTTTCTGCCTTTCGCCACGGTAAGTTAATCGAGCAACTGAGCCAGAAAGTCCCCGCTGTTAGTGGTTTGTATGCTGAATTCACGCATTTCGCCGAGGTTGACGGCGATCTGAGTGCCGACCAACAGCAAGTGCTCGCGCGCCTGCTCAAGTACGGCCCGAGCGTACCGGTCCAGGAGCCGAGCGGCCGCCTGTTCCTGGTGGTTCCGCGTTTCGGCACCATCTCGCCCTGGTCGAGCAAGGCCAGCGACATCGCCCACAACTGCGGCCTGGAAAACATCCAGCGCCTGGAGCGGGGCATTGCCTACTACGTCAGCGGTGAGCTGAGCGACGCCGATGCCGCCGTCGTTGCCGACATCCTGCACGATCGCATGACCCAACTGGTGCTGAGCAAGCTCGAAGGGGCCGCCGGCCTGTTCAGCCACGCCCAGCCCAAGCCGCTGACCGCCGTCGACATCCTCGGTGGTGGCCGCGCCGCCCTGGAAAAAGCCAACGTCGAGCTGGGCCTGGCCCTGGCCGAAGACGAGATCGACTACCTGGTTACCAGCTTCCAGGGCCTCAAGCGCAATCCGCACGACATCGAACTGATGATGTTCGCCCAGGCCAACTCCGAGCACTGCCGCCACAAGATCTTCAACGCCAGTTGGGATATCGACGGCCAGAGCCAGGAAAAAAGCCTGTTCGGCATGATCAAGAACACCTACCAGATGCACAGCGAAGGCGTGCTGTCCGCTTACAAGGACAACGCCTCGGTGATCGTCGGTTCCGTGGCCGGGCGCTTCTTCCCGAACCCTGAAACCCGCCAGTACGGCGCGGTGCAGGAGCCGGTGCATATCCTGATGAAGGTCGAGACCCACAACCACCCGACCGCCATCTCGCCGTTCTCCGGCGCCTCCACCGGTTCCGGTGGCGAAATCCGTGACGAAGGCGCTACCGGCCGCGGTGCCAAGCCCAAGGCTGGCCTGACCGGTTTCACCGTCTCCAACCTGCGCATCCCGGGCTTTGAACAGCCATGGGAAAAGGCCTATGGCAAGCCGGACCGTATCGTCAACGCCCTCGACATCATGGTCGAAGGCCCGCTGGGCGGCGCCGCGTTCAACAACGAATTCGGCCGTCCGGCCCTGACCGGCTACTTCCGTACCTTCGAGCAGTCGATCAATACCCCGCACGGTGAAGAAGTGCGCGGTTATCACAAGCCGATCATGCTGGCTGGTGGCTTGGGCAACATCCGCGAAGATCACGTACAGAAGGCTGAAATCACCGTCGGCGCCAAGCTGATCGTGCTCGGTGGCCCGGCCATGCTGATCGGTCTGGGTGGCGGCGCGGCTTCGTCGGTCGATACCGGCGCCAGCTCCGCTGACCTGGACTTCGCCTCGGTGCAGCGCGAGAACCCGGAAATGGAACGCCGCTGCCAGGAGGTCATCGACCGCTGCTGGCAGCTGGGCGACAAGAACCCGATCGCCTTCATCCATGACGTCGGCGCGGGCGGTATTTCCAACGCCTTCCCGGAGCTGGTCAACGACGGTGGCCGTGGTGGCCGCTTCGAACTGCGCAACGTGCCCAACGACGAGCCGGGCATGGCCCCGCACGAGATCTGGAGCAACGAATCCCAGGAACGTTACGTCCTGGCGGTGAGCGCAGGCGACTTCGAGCGCTTCCAGGCCATCTGCGAGCGTGAGCGCTGCCCGTTCGCGGTCGTCGGCGAGGCCACCGCAGAGCCGCACCTGACCGTTACCGACAGCCATTTCGGCAACACCCCGGTGGACATGCCGCTCGACGTGCTGCTCGGCAAGCCGCCGCGCATGCACCGTTCGGTGACTCGCGAAGCGGAGCTGGGCGATGACTTCGACCCAAGCACCCTGGAACTGAACGACTCGGTCGAGCGCGTACTGCGTCACCCAGCCGTCGCCAGCAAGAGCTTCCTGATCACCATCGGCGACCGCACCATTACCGGCCTGGTTGCCCGCGACCAGATGGTCGGGCCGTGGCAGGTACCGGTGGCCGATTGCGCCGTCACCGCCACCAGCTTCGACGTCTACACCGGTGAAGCCATGGCCATGGGCGAGCGCACCCCGCTGGCCCTGCTCGACGCTCCGGCGTCCGGGCGCATGGCAATCGGCGAGACCCTGACCAACCTGGCTGCCGCGCATATCGGCAAACTGTCCGACATCAAGCTGTCGGCCAACTGGATGTCGGCTGCCGGCCACCCGGGTGAAGATGCCCGCCTGTACGACACCGTCAAGGCTGTCGGCATGGAACTGTGCCCTGAGCTGGGCCTGACCATTCCGGTGGGCAAGGACTCCATGTCGATGAAGACCAAGTGGAGCGAGGAGGGCGCTGAGAAGAGCGTCACTTCGCCGATGTCGCTGATCGTCAGCGGCTTCGCCCCGGTGCTCGACGTGCGCAAGACCCTGACCCCGCAACTGCGCATGGACAAGGGCGAGACCGACCTGATCCTGATCGACCTGGGCCGTGGCAAGAACCGCATGGGCGCCTCGATCCTGGCCCAGACCCACGGCAAGCTGGCCGCCGTGGCACCGGACGTCGACGACGCCGAAGACCTCAAGGCCTTCTTCGCTGTGATCCAGGGCCTGAACGCCGACGGTCACCTGCTGGCCTACCACGACCGTTCCGACGGTGGCCTGCTGACCACCGCGCTGGAAATGGCCTTCGCCGGCCACTGCGGCCTGGACCTGGAACTGGACACCCTGACCAGCAAGCGCGAGAAAATCGCCGCCATCCTCTTCAACGAAGAGCTGGGTGCGGTGATCCAGGTGCGTCAGGACGCAACGCCGGACGTGCTGGCCCAGTTCAGTGCTGCTGGCCTGGGTGAAGACTGCGTCGCGGTGATCGGTCAGCCGATCAACAACGGCGAAGTGCTGATCAAGCTGGCCGGTGAAGAGCTGTTCAAGGGCGACCGTCGTCTGCTGCAACGCCAGTGGGCCGAGACCAGCTACCAGATCCAGCGCCTGCGTGACAACGCCGACTGCGCCGACCAAGAGTTCGACGTGCTGCTGGAAGAAGACAACCCGGGCTTGAGCGTCAAGCTTGGCTTTGACGTCAACCAGGACATCGCCGCGCCGTACATCAAGAAGGGCGTGCGCCCGCAGGTGGCAGTGCTGCGCGAGCAGGGCGTCAACGGCCAGGTCGAGATGGCGGCAGCCTTCGACCGCGCCGGCTTCAACGCCATCGACGTGCACATGAGCGATATCCTCGCCGGTCGCGTTGACCTCAACGACTTCAAGGGCCTGGTGGCCTGCGGCGGCTTCTCCTACGGTGACGTTCTCGGCGCCGGTGAAGGCTGGGCCAAGTCGGCGCTGTTCAACGCCCGTGCCCGTGATGCCTTCCAGGGCTTCTTCGAGCGTACCGACAGCTTCACCCTGGGTGTGTGCAACGGTTGCCAGATGATGTCCAACCTGCACGAACTGGTTCCGGGCAGCGAGTTCTGGCCGCACTTCGTGCGTAACCGTTCCGAGCAGTTCGAAGCCCGAGTGGCCATGGTCGAAGTGCAGAAGTCGAACTCGATCTTCCTGCAGGGCATGGCCGGTTCGCGCATGCCGATTGCCATCGCCCACGGTGAAGGCCATGCCGAATTCGCCAGCGAAGAAGCCCTGCTCGAAGCCGACCTGTCCGGTTGCGTGGCCCTGCGCTTCGTCGACAACCACGGCAAGGTCACCGAGAGCTACCCGGCCAACCCGAACGGCTCGCCGCGTGGGATCACCGGCCTGACCAGCCGCGACGGTCGCGTCACCATCATGATGCCGCACCCTGAGCGGGTCTTCCGTGCCGTGCAGAACTCCTGGCGTCCGGATGACTGGAACGAAGACGCGGCGTGGATGCGCATGTTCCGCAACGCCCGGGTGTGGGTGAACTAAGGGTGTACAAGCTCGCCTTCTTCGTCCCGCCTAGCCATGTGGAGGTGGTCAAGGCTGCTGTGTTCGCCGCTGGCGGCGGGCGCATCGGCGACTACGATTGCTGCGCCTGGCAGGTGCTGGGCCAGGGCCAGTTCCGCCCGCTGGACGGCAGCCAGCCGTTCCTCGGGCAGACCGGCGTGGTCGAGCAGGTCGAAGAATGGCGGGTCGAGCTGGTGGTGGCCGACCAGTTGATTGGCTCGGTGGTCGCTGCGCTAAAGCTCAGTCATCCCTATGAAACCCCGGCTTATGAGGTCTGGCAGCTAGCGGACTTCTAAGGGCTGAAAAAAAGCCGCGACCTGTGATCGGGTCGCGGCTTTTTTGTGTCTGCTCGGGCCTCATCGCGGGTCAAGCCCGCTCCCACAGTGGGAGCGGGCTTGACCCGCGATGCTTTTCAGCCCTGCAACGCCTGGCTCAAGGCCGCAGCACGCTTGCCCATCAACAGATGCCAGGTGCCATCCGTCAGCGGACTGACCCCCTGGCACCCCAGCGCCAGCAGGCGCTCGCGTGCCACCTTGCGCGCATCCTTGAACTCGATGCGCACGCGGGTCAGGGCCACGCACTCCACCTTCAGCAGATTATCCTTGCCGCCCAGGGCGCTGAGCCAATCGTCAGCGGCCATGGTTTCTGTCGCCTCGATTTTCGCTTGTGGCTGCTCAGCAGTGTTCGCCAGGGCATGTGGCAACTGGTTGCGAATCTCGTCGGCAATGGTATCGGCCAGCGGTCCGACCACCACCTGCAGGCTGCCACCGGAACCCGGCCGCACTACGGCCATGGCGCCGAGAGTTTTCAGCACGGCATCCTGAGCCAGGCTACGGTCTTTAAGCAGCAGGCGCAGACGGGTGGTGCAGGCGTCCACCGAGAGCAGGTTTGCGCCGCCGCCAAGGGCATCGATGTAGCGCTTGCCGCGTGGCGCGCTGCTGTCTGGGGCCGGCGCTTCTTCGCTGGGCTGATCTTCACGGCCCGGGGTTTTCAGATCGAAGCGGCGGATACAGAAGTCGAAAACAAAGTAGTACACCAGCGCATACAACAGCCCTACCGGGAACACCATCCAGCCATTGGTTGAACGGCCCCAGCCCAGGGCCATGTCGATGGCGCCACCGGAGAAGGTAAAGCCCAGGCGGATGTTGAGCAGGTCGCAGAGTGCCATGGCCAGGCCAGTGAGTACGGCGTGGATCAGGTAAAGCATCGGCGCGAGGAACATGAAGGCGAACTCGACAGGCTCGGTGACCCCGGTCAGCGCCGAGGTCAGGGCCATCGACAGGAGGATGCCGCCGATCAGCTTGCGCCGCGCCGGCAGGGCATGGCGGTACATGGCCAGGCACGCAGCGGGCAGGCCGAAGATCATCATCGGGAACATCCCGGCCAGGAACTGGCCGGCCCGGGGATCACCGGCGAAATAGCGGCTGATGTCGCCGGTCACGGTCAGGCCATTGGCACCCTCGAAACTCCCGAAGACGAACCACACCAGATTGTTGAGGATATGGTGCAGGCCGGTGACGATCAGCAGGCGGTTAAGCACGCCAAAGAAGAACGCGCCGATGCTTCCGCTGTCGAGCAGCAGCTGGCCCAGGCTGTTGATGCCGTTCTGCAGCGGTGGCCAGATCAAGCCGAACAGCAAGCCCAGGCCAACGGCTGAAAGGCCGGTGGCAATCGGCACGAAACGCCGGCCACCGAAGAAGGCCAGGTACTCGGGCAGCTGGATGTCCTTGAAACGGTTGTACAGCGCGCCGCCGAGCAGTCCTACGATAATCCCGGCGAGCATGCCCATGTCGATGTGCGGGTCGATCACCTTGAGTGTCGACACCAGCACCAGGTAGCCGATGGCCCCGGCCAGGCCCGCCGTGCCGTTGTTGTCACGGGCAAAGCCGACGGCGATGCCGATGGCGAAGATCAGCGCCAGGTTGGCGAAGATTGCATTGCCGGCGTCGTGGATCAGGGCGATGTCCAACAGGTCGGTGTCGCCCAGGCGCAGCAGCAGGCCGGCAATCGGCAAGATGGCGATGGGCAGCATGAGGGCGCGGCCGAGCCGTTGCAGGCCCTGAATGAAGTGCTGGTACATGGTGCGCTCCGGTTATTGTTCTGTGCTAAGTGGAGAATGGCGTGGTTGTAGCGGCCGCGCATCAAAGTCACGGCAGGCCTGGCGCACCGCGTGGGCACTGGACAGACCCAGCAACTGCTGGCTGAAGGCGCGGCATTGCGTGCTGTCGAGCTGGCGCACGCGCTCCTTGATCTCGCCGACCTGCGGGGCGCTGACCGACAGCTCACTGACCCCAAGGCCGATCAGTACCGAAGTGGCCAGTGGGTCCGAGGCCAAGGCGCCACACACGCCGACCCAACGGCCATGACGGGCGGCGCCCTGGCAGGTGAGGTCGATCAGGCGCAGCAGCGCCGGGTGCAGGGCGTCGACGCGAGCCGCCAGGCCCGCGTGGTCGCGGTCCATGGCCAGGGTGTACTGGGACAGGTCGTTGGTGCCGATGGAGAAGAAGTCGGCGTGTTCGGCCAGGCGCTCGGCGAGCAGGGCGGCGGCCGGTACTTCGATCATCACCCCAAGTTCGGCGCGCTGGCTGATGCCCAGCTCGCTGGTCAGTCGATCCAGGCGCTGGCGGATCTCCAGCAGTTCATCGACCTCGCTGACCATTGGCAGCATGATCCGGCAGCGGCGCTGCGGGCTGACCTGCAGCAGGGCACGCAATTGCAGGTCGAGCAGCTCGGGGCGCAGTTGGCCCAGGCGAATGCCGCGCAGGCCGAGCACCGGGTTGGCTTCATGGGGCAGTGGCAGGTAGTCCAGTTGCTTGTCGCCGCCGACATCGATGGTGCGGATGATCACCGGGCGATCGCCCATGGCGTCGAGCACTGCCTGGTAGGCGGCGCGTTGCTCCTGCTCATCCGGAGCGGTGTGGCGGTCGACGAAGAGGAATTCGGTGCGCAACAGGCCGACGCCGTCGGCGCCCAGGGTCAGGGCCTGGGCGGCCTCGACAGCCGAGGCGACATTGGCGGCGACTTCGATCAGGCGTCCGTCACGGGTCTGGGCGCTGCCCTGGGCGGCGGCTTGCTGCTCATCGCGGCGTTGCTGCTGTTGCTGGCGAAGCTGCGCGACCTGGGCCAGGCGTTTGGTGTCTGGCGCGGTTTCCAGTCGGGCCTGTTCGCCATCCATGACCAGTACCTGGCCTGCCTGCAGGTTCATCAGCTCCGGGCCCAGGGCAACCAGGCATGGCAGCCCACGGGCGCGGGCGAGGATGGCGACATGCGAGGTCGCGCCACCGGCGACCATGCACAACCCGGCTACCGCGTGCTTGTCGAGCAGCAGCAGGTCCGAGGGCGTCAGTTCATGGGCGGCGACAATTGCCGAAGGCGGCAGGTTCAGCTCTCGGGTTTCGCCGAGCAGGTCGCGCAATACCCGTTGCTGCAAATCCTGCAGGTCGTTGGCGCGCTCGGCCAGCAGCGGCTTGTCGAGTGCCTTGAGGATCGCGCACTGGGCGTCGATGGCCTGGCTCCAGGCGTGGCTGGCGGCGGTGCCCTGGTCGATGCACTGGCGCGCGGCATCGATCAGGGACGGATCGTCGAGCAGTGCCAGGTGCGCTTCGAAGATGGCTGCGGCGTCGCCCTGTTGCAGGTGCTGCAGGTCAGCTTCAATGGCGGCCTTGACGCTGGCTAGCGCGACGTTCAGGGCTTGATGCTGCGGGCCGGGTTGATGGCCGCCGGAGTCGTGCGGCAGGCGAATGGCATCCAGGCGTGCCAACGGGCCGCTGGCCAGGCCAGGTGATGCGCATACACCATTGAGAATGCCGGGCTCCAGGTTGGCGACGGGTTTGGCCTGGACGCTGACGGCAGGGCCGGCGTGCTGTTCGCCGACGGTCGCTGTGGCGACTGCTGCCAACAAGGCGCGCAAGGCTGGCGTACTGTCGGCACCGCTGCAGACGATTTCGATTTCATCCTGCTCGCCCACCCCCAGTCCCATGATCGCCACCAGGCTGTTGAGCGCGGCGACCTGGCCGTTGAAGTGCAGTTCGGCGTGGCTGGCGAAACCCTGGGCGGTCTGGCGCAGTAATGCTGCAGGGCGCGCATGCAGGCCGCCGTGATGGGCGACCTTGGTGCTACCGCGCACTGTCTCACCTGCGCTGGCAGCTTTGACTGCGCCGACGCCAGCGTTGGGAATGACATCCAGCAATGGCGCACCCAGGGCCACCGAACGGGTCGTGCGCGGCAGCAATCGGTATTCGCTGCTATTGCTCAGGATTATGACGGTGATCAGGCTGGTGCAGTGTTGTGCGACCAGGTCCAGGTCAAAACGAATCAGCGGCTGACCCCGTTCGACGCGCTCGCCATTGGCCACCAGCGCTTCGAAGCCGCGGCCCTGCAACTGCACGGTATCAAGGCCGATGTGCATAAGGATCTCGGCGCCGTTGTCGGCACGCAGGGTCAGGGCGTGCAGGGTTTTTGCCAGTTGAATGACGGTGCCGGCGCAGGGTGCCTGCAGGCAGTCGTTGAGCGGGTCGATGGCGATGCCATTGCCCAGGGTGCCGCCGGCGAACACCGGGTCGGGCACCTGGTCCAGTGGCAACAGGGGGCCTTCGAGGGGTGCATGGAGGGTGATGTTCTTGTTGTCGGGCATGCGCAAGATCCTCGGTGCCTCAGTGAGTTCGGGTCACTTTGCTCAGGTGACGGGGCTGGTCCGGGTCCATGCCACGCGCCTCGGCCAGGCCTGCGGCCATGACATAGAAGCTCTGGATCGCCAGCAGCGGGTCGAGGCCCGGGTGGGCGGCGCTGCTCAAGGTCAGGTTGCGCTGGGGGATGTCCGCCGGTGCGGCCAGCAGCACTTTGGCGCCGCGCTGGCGCATGTCTTCGGCCAGTTGCAGCAGGCCTGCCTGTTCCACGCCACGAGGCGCCAATACCAGCAACGGGTAATGGGCATCGATCAGTGCCATCGGGCCGTGACGCACTTCGGCGCTGCTGAAGGCTTCGGCCTGGATCGCCGAGGTTTCCTTGAACTTGAGCGCTGCTTCCTGGGCGACGGCAAACCCGGCGCCCCGGCCGATGACCATCAGCCGCTGGCAATCGTGCAGTTGTTCGATGGCCAGGCTCCAGTCTTGCGCCGCTGCTTCGCGCAGTTGCCCGGGCAGGGCGAGGCCAGCCTCGAGCAGCGCCGGGTCTTGCTGCCAGTGGGCGACCAGGCGGGCGCTGGCGCTGAGGGTGGCGATAAAACTCTTGGTGGCGGCAACGCTCAACTCGGGGCCGGCGCACAGCGGCAGGCTGTATTGGCAGGCGCGTTCCAGCGGCGAATCCTCGGCGTTGACCAGGGCGACGCTGGTGGCGCCGCGTTCGCGCAGGGTTTGCAGGCTGTTGACCAGGTCCGGGCTCTGGCCCGACTGGGAAAAGCCCAGGGCCACCTGGCCGCGCACCTGCAAGGGCGAGTTCTGCAGGGTCACCACCGACATCGGCAGCGACGCCACCGGCAGGCCAAGCTGTTGCATGGTCAGGTAGGCGAAATAGCTGGCGGCGTGATCCGAACTGCCCCGGGCCACGGTCAGGGCAACCTGCGGTGCGAGGCGGCGCAGGTGTTCGGCAACCTCGGCGATACGGGCATCGCAACGCTCGAGTTGGGTCTGCACGACGGTGGCCGAGGCCAGGGCCTCGGCAAGCATTTTAGAGCTCAAGGTGTTCTCCTTCGACCATTACGCCGATCAGTTCAAGGTTGCGATCCAGGCTGACTGCGTCGGCCCAGCTACCGGCCTGCAGGCGTCCGCGCTCCTCCAGGCCGAGGTAGTCGGCGGGGAATTGCGACAGGCGCTGAGAGGCTTCGGCCAGAGGCAGGCCGATCTTCACCAGGTTGCGCAGGGCCTGGTCCATGGTCAGGGTGCTGCCGGCCAGGGTGCCGTCGGGCAGGCGCACGCCGCCCAGGCATTTGGTCACGGTGTGGCTGCCGAGCTTGTACTCGCCATCGGGCATGCCGGCGGCGGCGGTGGAGTCGGTCACGCAGTACAGGCAGGGGATCGAGCGCAGGGCCACGCGGATCGCGCCGGGGTGTACGTGCAGCAGGTCGGGAATCAGTTCGGCGTAGCGCGCATGGGCCAGGGCCGCGCCGACGATGCCCGGCTCGCGGTGATGCAGCGGGCTCATGGCGTTGTACAGGTGAGTGAAACTGGTGGCGCCGGCCTCAAGTGCCGCCACGCCTTCTTCATAGCTGCCCAGGGTGTGGCCGATCTGCAGGCGCACGCCGCGCTCACTCAAGGCACGGATCAACGGCAGGTGGCCAGCGACTTCCGGGGCGATAGTGATCACCTTGATTGGCGCCAGGGCCAGGTAGGCCTCGACTTCCTCAAGCAACCCCAAGTGGGCGAAGTTCGGCTGCGCGCCGAGCTTGCCCGGGTTGATGTACGGTCCTTCAAGGTGCACACCCAGCACCCGCGCGCCGTTGCTGCGCGGCTGGCGGGCGTAGGCGCCGAGTTCGCCGAGCACCTGGGTCAGTTCTTCCTTCGGCGCGGTCATGGTGGTGGCCAACAGCGAAGTGGTGCCAAACCGGGCATGCGTACGGGCGATGGTGGCGAAGGCTCCGGCGCCCTCCATCACATCGCTGCCGCCGCCGCCGTGTACGTGCAGGTCGATGAAACCGGGCAGCAGGTAGGGCAAATCATTGCCCTGAGGATCGCACGGCTGGCCGTCGATGGCGGCGACGCGGCCGTCACGCAGCAACAGGCGTCCGCGTACCCAGCCCGTCGGGGTGAGTATGTTGTGTTCGCTCATGGGGGCTCCGCTAGCGTCGCAGCTCGGCGACAAAGTCGTAGTAGTCGTCGCGACAGTAGGTGTCGGTCAGTTCGATGGGGGTGTTGTCGTCGAGGTAGCCGACCCGGGTCATCAGCAGCATGGCGGTGCCGGGCTGGATGCCGACCCGTGCGGCCAGTTCGGCGCTGGCGTTGATCGCGCGAATGTGTTGCAGGGCACGCACCACCGGTTTGCCGATCTGGTCGAGATATTGGTACAGCGAATCGCCGATGGCTTCGGGGTTGCTCAGCAAGCGCGCGGGCAGGGTGCTGTATTCGACGGCCATGACGATGTCATCGGCCTTGCGCAGGCGCTTGAGGTGTACCACCTGTTCGTTGGGCGACAGGCCCAGGCGCACCAGCTCATCGGCCGACGGCGCGTCGACGCTGCGCTCCAGCCACTGCGAGCTTGGGGTAAAGCCTTTCAGGCGGAGCATTTCGCTGAAGCTCGACAGGCGTGAGAGCGGTTGTTCCAGGCGCGGGGTGATGAACGTACCAGAGCCCTGGATGCGGCGGATCAGGCCTTGTTCGAGCAGTACTTCCAGGGCCTTGCGCGCGGTAACCCGGGAGATGTCCAGGGCTTCGCTGAGGCTTCTTTCCGAAGGCAGGGCCTGTTCGGCTTTCCACTGCCCGGCGTGGATGGCCTGTTCCAGATTGCGCGCCAACTGAAGGTAAAGCGGGGTGGCCAGGGTGTCGTCGGGGCGCAGGGCGGTCAACGGAGGCATGGCGGTGGCTTCAGGTGGCGAGTGGTATTAAAAATTTAATACCACTTGCATACCACGTCAATACCACTTGTCAGCTGTTGCAGGCGATTTCCTGGTTGCCCTTGCGCTCGACCGCAGCACAGGCCAGTAATCCGACTTCAAACAATATCCACATCGGCACCGCCAATAGGGTTTGCGAGAACACATCCGGCGGGGTCAGCAGCATGCCAACCACGAAACAACCGACGATCACATAGGGGCGGCTTTTGCGCAGGGTACCGACGTCGGTGACCCCGGCCCAGACGATGATAAAAGTCGCCACCGGGATTTCGAACGCCAGGCCGAAGGCCAGGAACAGGGCGAGGATGAAGTCCAGGTACAGGCCGATGTCGGTCATCATCGCCACGCCATCGGGGGTGACGCTGGCAAAGAAGCCGAACATCATCGGGAAGACTACGAAGAAGGCGAAAGCCATGCCGGAATAGAACAGCACGATGCTCGACACCAGCAGTGGCAGGGCGATGCGCTTTTCCTGGCGGTACATGGCCGGGGCAATGAAGCTCCAGGCCTGGTGCAACAGCACCGGCATGGCCACGAACAGCGCCGCCATCAGGGTCAGCTTGAACGGCGCCAGGAACGGCGAGGTGACGCTGGTGGCGATCATGCTCGCGCCTTCGGGCAGGTAGCGGCGCAGCGGCTCCGAGACCTGGGTGTACAGCGTCTGGGCAAACGGGAACAGGCCGAGGAAAACCACGGCGATGGCCAGCAGGCAGCGCACCAGGCGCTTGCGCAGTTCGCGCAGGTGAGCGGTGAGCGGCATGCCGGGGTCGTGGGTTGCTGTGTTCATCAAGGGTTTCCGCTGGTTGGGCTGTTGTCCGGCTGCAGGCTGACGCCGCGGCGCAGGTCCTGCTCAAGGCGCTGCAACGGCAGGGCATCGAGTTCCTGGCTCAAGGCCTGGGTGTCCAGTTCGCGGTCCACCTGGGCCTTGATCGACGCCATGGCGCGTTTCGCCTGACCCAGGCCGCGGCCCAGGGTGCGCGCCGCCGCCGGCAGGCGCTCGGGGCCGAGCACCAGCAGGGCGACGATGCCCACCAGCAGCAGTTCGGTAAAACCGACTTCGAACATCAGCGCTGGTGTTCCGCTTGTTGCACGCTGTCTGCCTTTAGCGGCGCCTGCGGTTTGACCTGGGCAATGACGTCGTCCTCTGCCGGCCCATTGCCCATGGATTTGCGAAAGCCCTGGATCGCATCGCCCACGTCCGCACCCAGGCCTTTGAGGCGCTTGGTGCCGAACAGCATGAACACGATCACCAACACGATGAGCAACTGCCAGATCCCGATACCACCCATGAAAAACGCTCCAAGCTCATGAAAAAGAAGGCCTTATCCTGCCTGCGCTTTATGACGCAAAAGTGACGTGCAGATGTATTTGCCATGTGCCTGCAACATCCGTTGTGTTGACTGACGCCTTATTTGCTCGGGATGTGCAGTTCATGGGTGCGAAGAGGCAACAAGGGGCGGCGCTGTTGATGGTGCTGGTGGTGCTGGCGATGCTTGCCGCAGGTTTGACCTGGCTGGTGCAGGACGGTCGCCAGCAGATCGACAGCGTGCGCCTGGTGCAGCAACGGGTGCAGGCAAGGGCCATGGAAACCGCCGGCCTGGCCTTTGCCGAACAGGCCCTGAAAGACCCGGCCTGGCGCGCCAGCCCGTTGTTCTGGCAAGCGCTGCGCGGGCAGCCGTTGTCCTATGCCTTTGCCGGCGGTTCGGCGGCCTTGCGCATCCGCGACTTGCACAGCTGCTTCAACGTCAATGCGTTGATTGGCGAAGAGGGCGAACGTGCCGCGCGGCAATTGCGCTACCTGCTTGGCGATGACATGGCCGCCCAACGGCTGACCGATGCCCTCGCGGACTGGATCGACAGCGACGGCCAGGCCCGACTCAGCGGCGCCGAGAGCGATCAGTACCTGCGCCAGTCACCTGCGCGTCTGGCGGCCAACCAGATGATGGTCGACATGAGTGAACTGAACCTGCTGCTCGAGCCCGACGCCCAGCGCCAGCAACGCTATCCACAGTTGTGCGCGCTGCCGCAGACCAGCGGCTGGCGACTGAATGCCAATGCCTTGAGCCTGGAGCAGTTGCCGTTGCTCGAAGCGCTGTACGAAGGGGAGGTGTCGCGTTCGCTGCTGACCCGGATCATCACCGGCCGGCCCGCTGGTGGTTATCACGATGCAGGGGCTTTGCGCCAGGCACTGGGCGCCATGGACGACGCGACGTTTGCCCGGCTGAGCGAAGGCTTGCTGCTCAACAGCGGTGATTTTGCCCTGCAACTGGAATTCGAACAGGACGGGCAGAAGATGCGCAGCGAATTTCAGCTGCGGGCACGAGGGATCGTGCAGTGGCACGCGCTGGTGCCGGCCCAGCAGGTGCAAGTGATCAGCCGTTCGCCGCAACCCTGGTAAGGGCTGCGGCGAGCGCCGCTTGGGTTACACGCCGATTTCACCGCCATCGGCACGCTGGATCACCACGGTCGAGGCCCGTGGGCGCACCTTGGTGCCGGCCGGGGTAACGGCAGTGGCGACGTCGGTAGACGGCCAGTTGTCCGGGTGCTGGATGTTGACGAAGATCGACTTGTTGTCCGGCGTGAACGCAATGCCGGTGACTTCGCAGCCGTTAGGGCCGACGAAGAAGCGGCGCAGGTCGACCTGGTTCTTGGCATTGACCGGGACCTGCTTGCCAGCGGCATCTACCAAGTCGGTAGGAATCACCGCCAGCATCTGGTCGTTGGTGTAGTCGGTCAGGGTTTTTTCGCCGTTGTCGGTCTGGAACCAGAGGATGCCGCGGCTATCGAAACTCATGCCGTCGGGGCTGGCGAACTGGTTGAGTTCGGTCAGGCCCGAGCGGTTGATGTCGGCAGTACCGGCGGCGTTGGCGCCAAACACGAAGATGTCCCAGCTGAAGCTCAACTGATCGTCGCTGTCGTGCCAGCGGATGATATGGCCGTGGCGGTTCGGCCCGCGCGGGTTGGCGGCATCGACCTTGGCAGCGGTACGCGCGCTGTTGTTGGTCAGGGTCAGGTACACGTCGCCATTGAGCGGGTTGACCGTGGTCCATTCCGGGCGGTCCATCGGTGTTGCGCCCAGGGCGTCGGCAGCACCGCGGGTGTTGAGGATGATCCCCGGCAGGTCGCCATAGATCGAACCCAGGGTCTTGCCGCTGCTGGTCGGGGTGTTGACGTCGAGCAGCAACCACACGCCCGAGCCGTCGGCGTTGAAGCGGGCGACATACAGCTTGCCCTGGTCCATGTACTTGTTGCCGGTGGCCAGGCGGTCGGCCGGGTTGGCATCGGCCGCTTCCCACAGCGCGGTGGAGACGAACTTGTACAGGTACTCGTTGTTCGAGTCGTCGCCCATGTACCAGACCAGCGGCTTGCCCACCACCGGCAGGCCCGGGCAGCAGCCTTCGTGACGGAAGCGCCCGAGTGCCGTGCGTTTTACGGCCAGGGTATTGGCCGTGTAGGGGTCGATCTCGACGATGTAGCCGTAGGTGCTGGCCTCGTTGCGAAAGTCATCGCTGGCGCTGGCGCCGCTCGGGGTGATGTTGAAGCGGCTGAATTCGCCATCCACTTCAGTCGGATCGCCCGCCACGCTTTCCCACTTGTAGTTACCGGTCTTGGTGCTCACGCCGATGCGCTTCTGGTCGGCCGGCAGGGTGGTGCTGGTGTTGACGAAAATCCCCGGCCAGTTCTCTTCGCAGGTCAGATAGGTGCCCCACGGGGTGTAGCCGTTGCCGCAATTGTTGTTGGTGCCGCGAGCCTGGGTGCCGTTCTTCGAGAAACGCGTCTTGACGTGCTCGCTGCCACGCAGGGGGCCTGCGATGTTCATCACCGTGGCGGTGGTGAAGCGGCGGTTGAGCGGGTCGTTGTCGACCACCTGCCAGCGGCCGCTGACTTTCTTCAGGCGGATCACCCCGGCGCCATGGGCGTTGATCTCCTTGCGTACTTCCTCGACCGGACGCTTGCCGCTGCTGTCGCTGGTCGGGCCGTTGGGATGCAGGGCGTCGGCGTCGATGTATTCGTGGTTGATCGCCAGCAGGCCGTCTTCGGAGCTGCCGTTGATGGGGAAGAAATGCATGCCGTCATGGTGCATGCCCACCGAGTTGGCCTGGTCGGCGGCGGTGTTGCTGCCGTCGGCTTTCCACGGGTTGGCGCTGGTGTTCAGCGGCGTGCCCCAGGGCGCCAGGACGTAGGCTGTGTATCCGGCGGCGACCACGCAGGCGTCGGTGCGCGAGCCGGGGATGGAGGTGAAGCCCAGTTTCAGTTTCGGCGGGGTTGGTGGCTCGACGACCGGTTCGTCGTCATCCGAGTCACTGCTGTCGAAGCAACCCGTCAGGCCAGTCCCGGCAATCATCGCGATCGCGGCGCCCAGGCCACCGCGTACCACGCTGCGGCGGCTCAGGTAAGACTCCAGAACGCTGTCCATGGGCAGGTTGCCACTTTGGTTGCGGTTCAGGTTGTCGCCGGTGTCTCGACTCATCAGTTCAGTTCCTTTTGTTCAATGATGCGGCGTGAAAGAAACCGGGACTTTAGTGAGCAAGTGTGATGATTGATTGGCAGTTTTGTTAAAAGGCGTTGAAGGAAATAAATCGTTACCACCTGATTTGCCTGAGGTTTTGCCCCGGCTGTCGATTAACTGCCATCAAACTGTAATCCAGGCGCCCCAATATCCCGGCCCGACAACCAACAAGCGCGAAGGCGACGGGACAGGCTGAACATGCACAGACGGGAAGTGTTGAACTGGATTGGCGTTGGCGCTGCGGCGCCGCTGCTCACGGCCTGTGCTGGCCTGGGCGGGACGTCGGCCGGCAACGATGCTTCGCTGGATGTGCTGTATTTCGCCGACACCCTCGACGCCCGCCAGGCGGGTAAACCCGTGGTCCCGGCCACGCGCCTGGGACCGGTTACTCACCTGGGTCAGGCGCCATGGATGACCGGCGCCAGCGCCCGCCAGGCCCGTGCCGAACTCAACCCGCTGCTCGACGCCAGCCTGGCCGATGGCGTGCGCACCGGCGGCTATGCCGTGTTGGCGGCCTTGCTGGAGCAACTGCGCCAACGCGCCGGGGCCGACAACTGCCTGACCCTGGAAAACGGCCAGGGCTGGAATGGCAGCGGGCTGGCCTACCTGACCCAGGGCAGCAGTGGCGTTGAAGGCAGTCAGTTGCTGGCCAGTGACGTGCGGGTCAGCAGCGATGAGCGGGTGCTCTGGCCGCAGCGCTGCGCCGGCCTTTACCGGGAATATGGCAAGACCGTGCTGGGCGCCGGCCTGGCTCCGGAGCAGGCCACCGCGCTGGGTGTTGCGCCTTTCATGGTGGTTCGCCGAGGCGCTGTACGGGTCGCCGTGGTCGGCATCACCGACCCCTATGCCCAGGACCAGAAAGCCTCGCTCAAACAGTGGTACCAGTCGCTGTTGCCGGCCTTCGAGCAGGCCCGCGGGCAAGCGGACCTGGTGATCGCCCTGGCCGATGTCGGCACCGGCCCCGGCCTGTGGCTGGCCGAGCGTCTGAGCGATGCCGACCTGCTGCTCTGTGCCCGTGGCCAGGACTTCTGGCCGGAACCGGTTGCCGTGCTGCAAGCTAGCGGCAAGCGGGTGCCGGTGCTGTTTGCCGGTAATCGCGCCTGCGGTGCCTTTCAGGTGCGCTGCCAACGCACGGCCGGCCAATGGCAGTTCAGCGCAGATTTTCATCCCGCCTTCGACAGCAGCCTGACAGCCACTGCCCAGGCCCGTGCTGCGCAGTTGCGTGGGCTGTTGGCGCAGCAACGCGCCGGTCACGCGGCCTGGCTCGATCAACCCCTGGCCCGTGCACCGCAGGCGCTATGGCGCCGCGATACCCGCGGCGGCAGCTGGGACCGTCTGCTGCATCAGGCCCTGGCAGCCGACAGCGGCTACCCGGTGTTGCTCCCGGGTCTGCGTTATGACAGCCCCCTGGCCGCCGGCCAGGCCATCACCCGCGAACACCTGATCAGCCTGACCGGCAGTTACCCGGCACCGGTGGTCGAAGCGCCCGCCCGGCAAGTCGAGCAGGTGCTGGAAAACGCCGCTGAGCAGTTGTTCGGCGACCCGCTGTTGCTCGACAACAGCCAGGACCTGCCGCGCTGGCTGGGCCAGCCCTGGCAACTCAGCTACAGCCCGAACGGCAAGCGCGTCTCCGGCTTCAGTGAAACCCAGGGACAGTGCCGCACTTTTGGTTTGCAGTACGCCTCCAGCAGCGGCGAGCCGCTGTGGCAACGGGTCGAAGCCTGGCTGGCGCAGCAGCCTGCCGACTGGCAACTGCCGGCGTTGCAGTTGCCGCAGCTGCGCTATGTCCAGGGTCACCCCGGCTGGCATCCCCGTGAGCTGAACGCGTGATCGGTAGTGCGCGCCTGTTCAGCGCCGCGCTGCTGAGCCTGGCCGCCTGGCTCGCCGCCCAGTGCGTGCTGCAGCTCAGCCGTGCGCCGCTGCCGGCCGTGGCTCAGGTGCAGGACGTTGCGCCCATGCCGGGCCTGATGCTTGGCCACTGGCAGGCCCAGGTCGACAGCGGCGCTGTGCCGCTGACCCGTTTACCGCTGCAGTACCTGGGCGGCCTCAGGGCCGTGCCGGTCAGCGCCACGGTGGTGGTGCTGCGCTACGGCCAGGTCACGCGCAGCTTGCGCCGTGGCCAGCGCCTGGCCCCGGGCATCGTGCTCGAGAGCATCGATGACCAGGGCCTGATTTTCGACAACCAGGGGCGGCGCGAACGCCTGCCCTGGCCGCCACGGCCTGCCGTGACCGGCTTCAAGCGCCAAGGATGAATGATGATCGCAAGACTCTGCCTGGCCAGCGTGCTGAGCCTGGGCCTCAACCTGGCCTGGGCCGAAGAGCCGGTGGCGCTGGATGACAACGAGACGCCGTTGTACGAAGTCAATTTCGTCGATACCGAACTGAGCGAGTTCATCGACAGCGTCTCGCAGATCACCGGCACCACCTTCATCGTCGATCCACGGGTCAAGGGCAAGGTCACCGTGCGCACCGTCGACCGTCACGACAGCGAAGCGATCTACGACATCTTCCTGGCCCAACTGCGCGCCCAGGGCTTTGCTGCCGTCGACCTGCCCAACGGCAGCGTCAAGATCGTCCCCGACCAGGCCGCGCGTCTTGAGCCGGTGCCGGTGGAGACAGCGGGCAAATCGGCGCAAGGCAGTGACGGTGTCGCCACCCGCGTGTTCAATGTGCGCAACGCTGCCAGCGAACAGCTGCTGGGGATCCTCAAGCCGCTGATTGATCCACGGGTCGGGGTGATCACTCCGTATCCGGCGGCGAACCTGCTGGTGATCACCGACTGGCGCAGCAACCTGGAGCGCATCGACAGCCTGCTGCTGCAACTGGATCAGGTCAGTGACGAGCCGATGCAGGTGATGCCGCTGCAACATGCCAGTGCCAACGACACCAGCAAGTTGATCAGTCAGTTGCTGGCCCGCGAGCAGGGCGCCGACAGCGCCCAGGTGGTGGCCGACCCGCGCAGCAATGCCCTGCTGGTGCGCGGCAGTGCCGACAGCCGTGAGCGGGTGCGGGCCTTGCTGGCGCAACTGGATCGCCCTGGCGAGAACCTGCGCAGCTCCAACACCCAGGTGATCTACCTGCGCCATGCCAATGCCAGTGAAGTGGTCAAGGTGCTGCGCAGCCTCAGCCAGGACACGCTGCCGGCCGGCACCGGCGAAGGCAGCAAGGATGACAAGGCGCCGGCTCCGGTCAGCAGCTCGGGGATCCGCCTGGAATATGAAGAAGGCACCAACGCCGTGGTCATGGTCGGCCCCGACAGCGAGCTGGCAGCCTATCGCAACATTGTCGAGCAACTGGATGTGCGCCGCGCGCAGGTGGTGGTCGAGGCGATCATTGCCGAAGTGTCGGATTCGCGCGCCGAAGAGCTGGGCGTGCAGTGGCTGTTTGCCGATGAGAAGTTCGGTGCCGGCACGGTCAACTTCGGCAGCAGCGGCCCCAGCATCGCCGCCATTGCCGGGGCGGCGGCGGGCAAGGACAACGCCGCGCTGGCCAAGCTGCTGTCCGGCACCAACGGCCTGACCGCAGGCTTTGGCAACTTCGGCGGTGGCTTCAACTTCGCCGTGCTGGTCAATGCGCTGAAAAGCAAAAGCGGCTTCAACCTGCTGTCGACGCCGACCTTGCTGACCCTGGACAACGCCGAAGCGTCGATCCTGGTCGGCCAGGAAGTGCCCTTCGTCACCGGCTCCGTGACCCAGGACAACACCAACCCCTACCAGACCATCGAGCGCAAGGAAGTCGGGGTCAAGCTGCGCATCAAGCCGCAGATCAACATCGACAATACGGTGCGCCTGGACATCGTCCAGGAGGTCTCGTCGATTGCCGACAACGCCTCGGCCAGCGACGTGATCACCAACAAGCGCGAGATCAAGACCAAGGTCATGGTCGAGGATAACGGCCTGGTGATCCTCGGTGGCCTGATCAGCGACGAGGTCACTTCGAGCAAACAGAAGGTGCCGCTGCTCGGTGATATTCCCTGGCTGGGGCGGCTGTTCAGTTCCTCCGGCCACCAGGGGGTGAAGCAGAACCTGATGGTGTTCATTCGCCCGCGGATCCTGCGTGACGGCCCGAGCCTGGCCAGCCTGAGCACCGAGAAGTACCGCAACCTGCAGCAGGAAACCGCGCTGAAACTGCCGGCCATCAGCGACGACGGCAAGCTGTTGCAAGCCTTCCCGGCCAGCCGCCAGCGCCTGGACGAGGGCGTCTGGTGATGGAGCTGTTGCCCTATCGCCTGGCCCGCCAGGCCGGCCTTGCCGTGGCGCCGTCGGCGACGGGCTGGAGCCTGTGGCTGCGCAGTGATGCCGACAGCGATCAATTGCAGGAACTGTTGCGCGTACAGGGCCAACCGGATGAGGTCTGCCACCTCGACAGCGCCAGTTTCGACAGCCAGCTGGGGCAGCTGTACCAGGCCGGCGAAGGCGCCACCGCAGCGCTGATCGAAGGCATCGGCGAGCAGGTCGACCTCGACGGCCTGATGAGCGAAATGCCGCGCATCGAAGACCTGCTGGAGAGCGATGACGAAGCGCCGGTGATCCGCCTGATCAATGGCCTGTTCGCCCAGGCCCTGCGCTTGCAGGCATCGGACATTCATATCGAGACCTTCGAGCAAAGCCTGGTGGTGCGCCTGCGCGTCGACGGCCATTTGCGCGAAGTGCTGCGCCCACCGCGAGCGCTATCGGCGATGCTGGTGTCGCGGATCAAGGTCATGGCCCGGCTGGACATCGCCGAGAAGCGCCAACCCCAGGACGGCCGCATCACCCTGCGCTCGGCTGGGCGTGAAGTGGACGTGCGGGTTTCGACCCTGCCGGGCATTCACGGCGAGCGGGTGGTGATGCGCGTGCTCGACAAGCAGGCCAGCCTGCTGGCGCTGACCAACCTCGGCATGCCGGTGGCCGTGGAGCAGGACTTGCGCGCTTGCCTGGCGCGGCCCAACGGCATCGTCCTGAGCACCGGGCCGACCGGCTCGGGCAAGACCACCACCCTCTATGCCAGCCTCAACAGCCTCAACGACGGCAGCCGTAATATCCTCACCGTCGAGGACCCGGTCGAGTACGCCATCGCCGGCATCGGCCAGACCGCAATCAATCCGCGCGCCGGGTTGACGTTCGCCACCGGCCTGCGGGCGATCCTGCGGCAGGACCCGGACGTGATCATGCTCGGCGAGATCCGCGACCGCGAAACCGCGCAGATCGCCGTGCAGGCCAGCCTCACCGGCCACCTGGTGCTCTCGACCCTGCACACCAACAGCGCCGTGGGCGCGGTGACACGTCTGCGTGACATGGGTATCGAACCGTTCCTGATTGCCTCGTGCCTGCGCGGGGTCATGGCCCAGCGCCTGGTGCGGCGTCTGTGCCGCTGTGCCCGGCCACAACCCTTGCAGGCGGCCGAGCGGCACCTGTGGCCGGAGTTGGCCGAGTTGAGTGAGACATTTCATGCCGTCGGTTGCGAGCAGTGCCAGGGCACCGGCTATCGTGGCCGGCTCGGCCTTTACGAGTTCATCGAACTGGACGCCGGGCTGATTGCCTTGCTTTACGACGGCGCCAGCGAAGTGGCCATGCAGGAATACCTGGCCGGGCGTCGGCAGAGCCTGGCCGGCATGGCCAGCGAGTGCCTGCGCCGGGGCGATACCAGCCTGGCCGAAGTGCTGCGCGCGGTGCAGGGCTGAGCCATGCCGACCTTTCGCTATCAGGCGGTAGACCTCAACGGGCGGGCGCGCAAGGCCAGTATCCAGGCCGACAGCGAGCGCCATGCCCGCCAGTTGCTGCGTGAGCAGGGGCTGTTCACCCGGCAGTTGCAACGCCATGACGCCAGCAATGTTCTGCCGCGCCGGCAACGGGTCAACCGCGCCCAGTTGTGCGAACTGACCCGGCAACTGGCAACCCTGACCGGCGCCGGCATTCCCCTGGTGGATGCCCTGGCGACCCTGGAACGGCAACTGGTGGAACCGGCGTTGCGCAACCTGCTGGTGGCGGTGCGCGGTTCGCTCGCCGAAGGCTTGAGCCTGGCCCGCAGCCTGGCGCGCCAGGGTGGCTTGTTCTCCGGCTTGTATTGCGCACTGGTCGAGGCCGGCGAGCGTTCCGGGCGCCTGGCCCAGGTGCTGGAGCGGCTGGCCGAACACCTGGAACAGGTCCAGCGCCAGCAGCACAAGGCGCGTACGGCGCTGATCTATCCCTGCGTGCTGATGGGCGTGTCGTTGGCGGTGGTGGTCGGCCTGATGACCTTCGTGGTGCCCAAACTCACTGAACAGTTTGCTCACTCCGGACAGAATCTGCCGTGGATCACTTCGCTGCTGATCGGCATCAGCGACCTGCTGGTACTGGTCGGCCCTTGGTTGCTGCTCGGCGGGGGGCTGGCGGCACTGCTCGGCGCCTGGTTGCTGCGCCGCCCGCACTGGTGTTTGCGCCGCGACGACCTGCTGCTGCGCCTGCCACGGATCGGCAACCTGCTGGCGGTGCTGGAGAGCGCACGCCTGTCGCGCAGCCTGGCGATTCTGGCCGGCAGCGGCGTGCCGTTGCTTGAGGCCCTGCAAGTGGCGACGGCCACGGTCAACAACCAGCGCATTCACCTGGCCCTGCAACGGGTCGGCACTGACGTGCAGGGCGGAGTCAGCCTGCACCGGGCGCTGGATGCCAGCGGCCACTTCCCGCCGTTGCTGCTCAACATGGTCGCCAGCGGCGAGGCCAGCGGCACTCTGCCGGACATGCTCGAACGGGTCGCCGACAACCAAGAGCGCGGCTTCGCCCGCCAGGTGGACAGCGCCATGGCCTTGTTCGAGCCGCTGATGATCCTGGTGATGGGCGCGGTGGTGCTGTTTATCGTCCTCGCCGTGCTGTTGCCGATCATGCAGCTCAATCAGGGCCTGACACTTTGAAAAGGAGCAAGACCATGCACAGCCCACGCGCGCGTCAGCGCGGTTTTACCCTGATGGAAATCATGGTGGTGATCTTCATCATCGGCCTGTTGATCGCCGTGGTCGCACCCAGTGTGCTCGGCAGCCAGGACAAGGCCATGAAGCAGAAGGTCATGGCCGACCTGTCGACCCTGGAACAGGCGCTGGACATGTATCGCCTCGACAACCTGCGCTTCCCGTCGGCCGAGCAGGGCCTGTCGGCGCTGGTCAGCAAACCGACGGTAGAACCACAGCCTCGGGCCTGGCGCGCCGACGGTTATATCCGCCGCCTGCCGCAAGACCCGTGGGGCACGGCGTATCAGTACCGTGCCCCCGGGCAGCACGGACGCATCGATATTTACTCGCTGGGCGCCGATGGCGTCGAGGGCGGTGAAGGCATCGATGCCGACCTGGGTAACTGGGAACTCTAGGCATGCGCGGCGAGCGTGGTTTTACCCTGCTGGAGATGCTCGTGGTGCTGCTGATTGCCGGGCTGATGAGTACCCTGAGTATTGCCTGGCTCGACAGTGGCAAGGCGCCGATGCAGCAGGCTCTTGAGCGCCTTGCCAGCGCCAGCCGCCAGCAGGCGGAGCTGGCGCTGCATGGCGGGGAGATTCGTGGCTTGCGCTGGAATGGCAGCCGTCCCGAATTTGTCCGCCGGGTCGATGAGCGCTGGCAGCTCGAGACCGTCGCCTTGGGCGACTGGCCGCCAGCTTTGCACGCCGACTGGCCTGCCAGCCACGAGCCACGACTGGTGTTCTCGGCCTACGGCGTTGCGCGCAGTGCTGTCTTGAACTGGCACTGGCCTGAGGGTACCCAGCGCTGGCACTGGAGCGGCGATGGCCAACTGCACAGGGCACCACGGTGAAGCGTGCGCAACGAGGTTTCACCCTTTTGGAGGTGACCGTGGCCCTGGGTATTGCCGCAGCCCTGGCAATCATGACCAGCCAGGTGCTGCGCCAGCGTCTGGCGGTGCAGCAGAGCGTGCAGCAACACCGCCTGGGCGTGTTTTGCGCCCGCGAGCTGCAGGCGCGTTTCGCCGTTGAGCGCTATTGGCCGATGCAGAACAGCGTTGCCGGGCAATTGCAGCAGGGCGATGGCTACTGTCATTGGCAACTGCAACTGACCTCCACCGGAGTACGCAACCTGCGCCGTGGTGAGTTGCACCTGTTTGCCGACCGTGACGGGCGCGATCCCCTCGGCCAGTACCGCATCTTCCTGGTGCGCCCATGAAGCGCCGACAGCAGGGCCTGACCTTGCTTGAACTGCTGGTGGCCCTGGCCCTGACCGCCGTGCTGGGGATCTTGCTGGCGACGCTGGTCAATGCCTGGGTGGGCGTGCGCGAACGCTTGCAGCAACCTGCGCAGGGCTCGCCGGTACTGAATTTTTGCCTGGCCCTGGAGCGGCGTTTCGATTCGACGGTGTTACGCCAGCTCTATGAACAGCGCCTGCCCCTGGCAATCAACTGGCTGGACTGGCAACCCGCCACCTTGCAACTGCAATGGGTGGCCCGCGGCGCCTGGCCGCAAGCGGAAGGCGGTTCGCGCTTGCAGCGCCAGCGCCTGAGTTATGACTCGCGCGGGCAACGCCTGCTGCTGGAAACCTCCGCCGACCTGTATGCGGTGGGTAAACCGCAATGGCGTGAACGCGATCAGCTCGATCAGGTCACCGCGCCGAGTTTCTCCTTTTTTCAATCGGGCCGTTGGCTGGCCTTTCCTTCTGCCGAGCGATCCGCCCCGGATCGCGGCGTGCGGCTTGAGTTCAAGCGTGATGGAGCACCTTATGTCTGTACCTTCGCCCTGCCGGAGGCGCCCTGATGAAATGGCTTGAACGCTGGCAAACGCCACGCAGCAGCAACTGGCTGCTGCTGCGACCGGGCCAGGGGCAAGCGCCCTGGAGCTGGCTGCGCCTGGCAGACGGCAGGCGCGAAGCCGGGGAGGGGCTGCCTCCCAGCCCTGACGGCGCTCGCGTGGTGCTGATTCTGCCGGGTAACCAGTGCAGCCATTTTCAGCTTCCGGCGCCACCTGGGCTCAAACGTGACGAGTGGCCGCTGCTGGTCGAAGAGCGTTTGCTGCAGCCAGCCGAGTCCATCCGATGTGGCTGTGTTTCGCGCCAGGGCAATCAGCTGGAGCTGGTCAGCGTCGATCAGGCGCTGCTCGGCCAGTGGCTGGCCCGGTGCGCGGACTGGGGGCTAAGCGTGGAGCGTTGCTGGGCCGAGTTTCAGTTGTTGGCGGATACGCCGGCAGGCACCGCCCTGCGCTGGCAGCGCAGCCCTGATCTGCTGTTGCTCAAGGGCGTAACCGAGCAATCACGACAGCACTGGCTGGCCTGGCCGTCCTTGCTCGGGCCGAACCTGCCGGCGCCATGGCCGGGCCTGCAAAGCGAAGCGTTTGAGGGGGCCTGGCCACCTCGACTGGCCATGCTGGAGCGGTTGCCCAGCCTGTTTGATTTGCGCCCTTCGCGTCAGCTGCGGCTGCGGCTTCCCATGGCCTGCGGGCACTGGCGACTGATCGCCGCGTGCGCGCTGTTGGGCCTGCTCTGGTGCGGCCTGTGGCTGAGCCAGCAATGGCGCCAGAACGAGGTCTACAAAGCGCAAGTGCTCGCGGTGACGGGGCCGGTCACTTCACCTCGTCAGGCCGCCCAGGTACTCAAACGTCAGCGTCAGGCCGAGGAGGATCGCCAACTGCGCCTGCGCCAGATCGGGCAATTGCAGGCCGCATTACAGCAATGGCTGCAAGCGCAGCCCGCCTGGCACATGACCGCCAGCGGCTTCGACGGGCAACGCTGGACGTTGCGGCTTCGCGGCGATCAGCCGCCAGAGGTCGCGACCTGGGAGGCTATCGCCAAGCAGGTCGGTGTGCCGGTTGCAGTGGCGGGTGGCGAAGATCACCTGCAACTGATGTTCGACCTGGGAGCGGCATCATGAGTCAGTGGATGCAGCGCCGCTGGTTGTTGCCGGCAGCCTGGTTAACGGTAGGGTTGTTGCTCATCACCCTGATGATTCGTGAAGGCACGGCCCGCTGGCAGGACGCCCAGCAGTGGCAGGCCCTGGCCCGGTCGGCGGCCGGCTTGCAGGTCGATGCGCGGTTCAGTGTCGAGCAATTGCAGCAATCAGCCCAGGCAAACAGCATCGTGCTCAACGAGGTGCTGGCGGAAAAAAACAGCTGGCAGATAAAGGGCCGTGCAGTCGATGAGCAAGGTTTGCAGCGCTGGTTACTGGCCGTGCAGCGCGAAGGCGTGCGTCCGCTGCGTTGGTCGCTGGAGCAAGCCGAGAGCGCCATGAACTTCGAGCTGGAGCTGCAGCAGTGAAGCGCGTCGGCTGGTTCAGCCTGGTGTTCTCGCTGACTGTGTTGGCCGGGCTGCCGGCCAGGTGGCTGCTCGCACCCGTTGCCGCCGAGGGCGTTTCCGGCAGCCTTTGGCAAGGCCAGGCGCAACGCTTGGGACAGGTGGGGCCGGTTGCCTGGCACTGGCAACCCTGGCGTCTGCGGGCGCAGGTGGAGCTCGGGTTCCAGGGGCAAAGCTGGCAGGTCAAGGTCGCTGGCTGGCCGTGGAACTGGAGCGCGGCTATCGAGCCGTTGCAGCGCACGCTCACAGTGCCTTCGTCCTATCGCCTGACGGGCGAGTGGAGCGGCCGGATCGACGTGCAGGGGAGCGGTCGGCAGTGCCGGGTCAGCCAGGGTGAGATCGCTGGCCGCAACCTGGCGCTGGTTGCGCCATGGTCAGTGCCGTTGGGCGCGACCCGGGTGCGGATTGATTGCACGGCCGGCATGCACCTGTTGGCGCAATTGCAGTTGCAGGGTCAGCATCAGGGTGAGCTGGATGCTGACCTGCTGGCCCGTCGCGGGAACCTGCAGGGGGAGGTAACACCGGGTACGGCCCTGTACCCGGTGTTACTGGCTGCCGGCTGGCTCAAGACGGATGGAACCCGCATGAACCGCAACCTCAGGTGGTGACGGGCAGGCGGCCTCAGCGCGGCTTGCCACCCTCCTTGATACTCGAGGCCAGGATACTGCTGCGGTCATGCCCGCTGGTGCGTAGCAGGCCAAGGTCAACCGGCTGTTCACCGCCGTTGGCGTTGCCCCCGGAACCGTAGACATTGATCAGGCCGCTGACCAGGTCTACCGGTGCATTCGAGGCATTGACCCCCACCTCGCGGTAATAGTCACGGCCCTGCAGGGCTTGCTGGGTGACGGGCGCGCCGCCCAGCTGCACCTTGCCCCTGTTCGCCTGCAGGCTGGCGCCGGAGAGCAGTACCCTACCGCCCACCTCCAGGGCGATGCCTTCACGGGCGTTGAGCGCGCTTTGACTGGCGACGGTGTTGCGCTGGGTGTGCTCGACCTTCAGGGTGAAGGTTGGCGAAGTCTTCGGGTCGACTTTCTGCAGCGCACTGCCGACCTGTTTCTCGACCTTTCCAGCCAAGGGGCCAGCCACGGCATTGGCGGCGTTGATGTAGCCCTGTGGGTTCCTCTCCTGGCTCAAGCGTGCATCCACCGCCACTTTCAGGCTGTCGACCTGATCCTGGCGGCTGGTGATGCGCAGATCACCGCCAACCTGTCCGTCGATGCGCCCGGCATCCAGGCCAACGCCCTCAAGGCGAGTGTCAGTCAGGCTGGTCAGGCTGATTTGCCCGGCGCGCCATTGGCTGTTGTCGAAGGTGAGGTTGTCACGACGATCAATGTTCACCTGCCCGCGGGCATACAGCCCGCGTTTGGCCTGTTGCGAGGATGCCCCCGGTGCTGCGTTGATACCGGCACCGGCGGTGATATCGAGGTTGTTGCGCCGATCGCTGCTGGTGGCGGCCTCGATCAGCACGCCGCCTTCGCGGGCAGTGACGGCGATCTGGTTTGCCGATGCTTTGACGCCTTGCAGCTGCAGCGCATCGTCCTGGCCGGCGGCGCTGCTCAGCAGCAGTTGCTCCTTGGCAAACCAGTTGGCCCCGCTAGCCGTGGAACTGCTTTCATCGACCCGCCCAGTGCTGAAGTGACCACCCAGGCCACCGCCCTTGCCATTGCTGGTGCTCTTGCCCAGCAATTCCAGGCCACCACCAAGGTTGCTGCCTTGGGCCTCGTGGGTATCGACGCCAGTGCTGACCTTCAGCGCACCTGCGCTCTGCAACTCGATATCCGAGACCTTTGCCGCGCTACTGCCAATACGCCCACCCACCAGCTCGAGGGCGCCACCCGCCTGCAGCTGTACTTTGCCCTTGGCATCAATTTCTACCACGCGGGCCTGGGTATCGATACTGTCCAGCTTGCTCTGGTCAAGGTAGCCGCGCAGTTCCAGGGCACTGCCTGCGGGGGCATTGCCTGCTTTGAACCAGGCATTGCCCTCGAGTTTGTTCTCCTGCTGGCGTTGTTGATCGTTGGCCTGGACCAGGCTCAGGTTGCCCTTGGCCGAAATCTCAAGTGAACCGTCCCCGGCATTGAAACGGGTGCCCTCGTACAGACCGTCGCTGCCCACCTGAATCTGGATACCGGTCTGGCCGTAGAGGCTGCCAGGGCGTGCGGTTTGCGAGCTGTTGTCGGTCAGCAGCGAGCCGCCCTTGCCGGAAAGACGCAGGTTGATATCGCTGCCGGTGCTGGTTTCGACGCGCACGGCGGCGTCCACATCCAGGCGCTCGACACGCTTGCCAGTGCTGTCCTGGGCCGCAGCAAAACGATGGCTTTGCGCCTGAATCGCCAACGGTCCCTGTGTTGCCCGGTACTGGGTGCCCGTATCGTTGAGGGTGTCGGCCTTGAGGGTGATGTGCTGGGCGGTAAGCTCAGTGACCTGCGCCGTGCTGCTGCGCTTGAGTTCTTTGCGATTGAGATGCTTGAACTCCAGGTCGGCGCCCAGCGTTGGCGGGGCGAGAGCGTCTTCGATCGATGCCTGCTGGAAACGACTGGCCTCGGTACCGGTGACCAGGTTTTCCACCGGGCGGGTCAGGTCCTTGTACACCAGGCTGGCGCCGAGGCTGGCTTGCCAGTTGGTCTGGGTCAGTTCGGATTCCTGGGTATCGTCGACGGCACGATTGTCCACGGTGCTGGCTTGCAGCTCCAATGACCGGCCTGCCGTGAGTCTGGCGGCCTCGTTGACCAGCTTGACGGCTTTCAATTGCACGTCACCGGCGGCCACCAGGCTGCTGCGTTGCGCCTGGCTTGCGCGTTCATCCAGTACCTGGCGCTTGTGATAACCCTCGAAGGCGCTGCCGACGGCATCGATGCCGCCACTGACACGCAGGCCGCCGCCACTTTCGGTGCTGGTGGTCTGCTGTGACTGTTGCTCATGGGCTACCGTCAAGGTGACCGCGCGGCCATCGAGCTGCAGGTCGCCCTCGACGGCCTCGATGTAGGAGCCATTGAGGTTGATGTCATTGCCGCTGTTGAGTTGTACGCCGGCGCCCTTGAGCGTACTGGCAACCTGTTCAAGATCGGTTTTCGTGGTGTCGGTGCGGACAGTGCCGTATCCCACCGAGGCGGTGTACTGGCGCGAGTCGGGTTTGCCGTCGGCGGCATCCTGGGTCTGGCTGGCGCTGGCGGTAAAGCCTTGTTGCTGGTTCTGTTCGCTGACGCTTTGAAGCTGTTCGGCAGTGCTGACACTGATGTTGTTCTGCGCCTGCAGGTGCAGCTGCTTGCCGGCTTCGAGCCTTGAACCTATCACCTGCAGGTCATCGGCGCTGGCCAGGCGCAGGTTGCTTTCAGAGGCAACGTCGCTGCTCAGCACCTGCTGACGCTGTTCCTGGCGTTGGCTTGTCTCGGTAATCAGGCCGAACAGCTTACTGTCAGTCTCGCGTTGATCAACGCTGGACTGGTTTTGGGTTGCTTCTACCGACAGCCGGGCTTTTTCACTGAGCAACAGCGCATCACCTTTGGCCTGAACCCTGGAGCCTTTGATCTGCACCTGGTCAGCTGCCACAGTCAAAGCACCTTGGGCCTGAAGGGTGCTGCCACTGCCCTGTTGACCCTTGGCCTCGGTTTGCCCGTTCTTGCCGAAGAAGGTGCCGGAAACCAGGTCACCACTGTAGTTGCGGGTGTTCTCATCGCTTTTCAGGGTAACGGCGGCCACTTCCAGATTGCCGGCCTTGAGGCTCATGTCACCCGCGCTGTTCAGCGTGCTGCCCAGAATCTGCGTGCTGCCTTTGGACGTCAGGGAAACCTGCAGACCGGAAAGCGCGCTGGCGCGGGCGCTTTCCTGGTAGCTGCTGCTGTCCTTGTCGCCGCGCCACAGGTGCTTGCGGTGACGGATCTGCTCATCGACCTGCAGGCTATCGGTTCCAGCGCTGATGGTCAGATCCTTGCCGACGTTGACCGACAGGTCGCCGCCGGCCTCGACGGTAGCGGCCACCATGCGCAGGTCGTCGCCCGCCTGCAGGTTGATGTCCTGACTGGCCAGGATCTGGCTGCCGACCTGTTGTCGCTGGGTGCGGGTGCTTTCGCGGTCGTAGGTTTCGGTGGTGACGAACCACCATTTTTCTTCGCGGCTCTGCCGTTCGCGGCTGATGGTTTCCCGGGTCCGGGCATCGAGGGTGAGATTTTTCCCGGCCTTGATGTTTACCTGTGGCGCCTGCACGCGCACTGCGTCGAGGCTCAGGTCGTCGGCGGCCTTGAGGTTCACCGCGCCGTTTTCGCTGTACAAGCGGCCGGGCTGCTCGGCGCTGGCGCTGATCTCCAGGGTACCGGCAGAGTCCATGTCGATCCCGTCGCGCGCTTGCAACTGGCTGCTGCCCATGCGTACGCCGGCGCCGAGGGCGGTGCTGAGGATGCGGATGCGCCCGGCCTGCATGGCACCGAACAGGCGAGCATCGATACTGCCGGCCGGCGCCGCCAGGTGCTCGATGACCTGACCGTCGGCCACGTCGATGCGGTTGCGTCCGACCACCAGGCTCAACTCGTCCCGGGCTTCGAGCGTGCCGCGGCTTTCGATGCGCGGGGCGATCAGCTCGAGGGCTCCGGCGCGGTTGCTCTGGCCAGCGTCGAGTATCTCCAGCGTGCCATTGGCGGCGCGGGTATCGAGGTATTTGATGCGCTGGTCTTCAAGTTCGGCCGTGCCGACCAGAAAGCCTGCGCGGGTGGTGTTGATGAAGCCGCCACCGTTGAGGGTGATGCCATTGGGGTTGGCCAGGATGTAATCGGCCGGTCGGCCGAAGATTTCCTGGGGGCCTTCGATGCGCGAGGCGTTGCGGCTGATCACTTCACTGAGGATGGTCGAGGCGGCCTGGCCCTGGAACTGCGGGTTGGCGGCCAGGGCGCCGGCCAGTTGCGATTGCCCGGCCTGCAGGGCGTTGTTCAACACCAACCCGGGCTTGTTGACGTTGTAGTCGAGGAACTGGTTGTGCGACAGGCCGCTGGCATTAGGGGCGACGATGTCGATCACCGGCACGCCGTGCTGATCGGTGATCAGTGGCGTACCGGCAATGCCGGTTGCCGCCTGCAGGCCGTTATCGGCCAGGCTGACGCCTGGGGTCATCAGGCTCAGGGCGATCATCCAGCGCAGGCGATTGAGCCTGCGCCGTTGTACTGCGGGGGAGGGCGTCTTGGGCATCACGGTCTTCTCTTTCTTGTTGTGGACATCAGATGTTCATTACCCACTCCAGCAGCCAGTAACCGGTCTTCAGGTCCTGGCGGCGAGTGTTGCTGGCGTGCAGGGCGCGTTGGTAGTCAAGCTTGAGCAGGCTGTCGGGCAGGCTCAGCTCAAGGCCGGCATGGGCACCGGCCAGTTGTTGCGCAGTGCGGCCGTGGTCGAATTTGCTCCAGCCCAGGTCCATGCCCAGTTGCGGGCGAATCACCAGCCCGGCGGGCAAGTCCAGGGCCAATGGCTGGCTCAGGGTGTTTCGCCACACGGCGCCCGTGGCGCCTGCCGCCACCTGTTGGCGAAAGCCGCGTACGGCGCTGTTGTCGCTGAGCAGAAACTGCTCGACCGCAGGCAGTGCATCGGGGCTGTACTGCAGGTTCAGTTCGCTCTGCCAGCGCCAGGGCCAAGCCGGGTCACGACCTTGGCGCAGATGCAGGAGGTTGGCGCGGTACTTGCGAAACTGCGGCTGCGGCGCATTGCTGGCCAGGGGCGCGCTATCGGCGCCGAACCGGTCCAGTCCCTGGACAATGCCCAGATTGGCACTCCACAAGTTGGCGTCGAGCCACAACAGGTTCAGGCCCGCTTCCAGGCTGGTGAGGGTCGGGCTTTGCAGTTGCAGGCGTTGCCCGGCCAGACGATTGTCCTGGCGTTTCTGATCCAGGCGCAGGCTGGCGCTGAGCAGCCCGTACTGGTTGCGCCACAGGTTGCGCTCAAGGCTCAGGCCATAAAAATCGCTCTGGCCGCTGCTGCGCACTCGCCGGCCCGGCAGCTGCGCCTGGTAGTGCAATTGGTTGAGGTTAAGCGCGTAGGTCCAGGGGCCATAGGGGATGCTGTAGTAGAGGCCGTAGCCGCGGCTGTAGCGGGGGCCTGAACCGAGCGTCGAGGTTACCGAGAGCTGCGTGTAGTCATTGAGCTGCAGCGGGCTGTCCAGGGTCAGGCTGGCACCGACACGGTCACGTCCGGTCAGCTCGCTGCCGCGATTGTCATAGGTACTGCCCAGGCGCCAGCGGGGGTTGACCTGCCGTGACGTGATCACGATGCGGGTGCCGCCTTCAAGCTCTCCGGGCATCAGGTCGGCGCCCAGCTCGAATGCCCGCAGCCGGTTCAGCTGGTCCATGCCCTGTTCCAGTTCGGTCAAACGCAGGGGCTCGCCGAGCAAGGTCGGGAATGCGCTGCTCAGTGACAGCGGCAGATCGGGGGTGGCCAACTCGATCGATTCGACAAAGCCCTCGACGATCTCGATGTCGAGGGTCGTGCCGGCTTGCGGCGGGTTGACGAGGTAAGGGCGGCTGGTCGGATACCCCGCTTGCACGTATTGCTGGGTGATGGATTTGAGGATCAGGTTGATTTGCGCCACGTCCATGCACGGCGTCACCAGCGGTTGCACGTTGGCGGCCAGCTCTGCGGACGTCAACTCCCGGTTGCCTGCCAGGCGTACACCGTTCAGCGGCCAGCAGGGCGTGGCCTCGGCGGGTGTTGGCACATCGGTAGCGGGCTCGGGTAACTCATCGGTACGTTGCAGCTTGCGCAAGCGTTGACGTTGTTCGAGTTGCTCAAGGTAAAGGCGTTGATCGCGCAGCGGCTGTACACCTAGGTGTTCATGAGCGCTGGCGGGGCCCACCATGAGCAGTAAAACGACGAAGATACCCGGGGCGGCCGGATGCCGGATACCAAGGCGTGCAGCAACAATGCTGAGTGAACAGGGCATGCAGTAGCGTCCAGAGGATATCCAGGTGCGTGGATTTTATGGGCGCTACTATTCGAATAGATGTGCTACCGGGCCGGTAGATGGGTAGGGCTGAAGCCTGAGTTGTGCGGGAAACTTCCGACTTATTTGTCGGAAGTAGCCTGGAGAGTGATCAGGGACGGATTTCGATCATGGTGCCGTCCGGCACCATGTTCCACACCTCGCGCATGTCGCGGTTGGTCATGGCGATGCAGCCTTCGGTCCAGTCCAGGGTGTGGAACACCTCTTCCGGGTACTCCTCGCTCAGGGGCGTGCCGTGGATCATGATCATCCCGCCCGGCGGGACACCTTCGCGACGGGCGCGCGCGGCGTCGCTGATGTTTGGGTAGGACACGTGCATGGCCAGGTTGTAGCGGTCGCTCTGCTTGCGCCAGTCGATCCAGTAGAAACCTTCGGGGGTGCGCTTGTCGCCTTCCTGCACCTTGGCGCCCTTGGGCTGCTTGCCCAGGGAGATGCGGTAGGTTTTCAGCGGCGTGCCACCACTGATCAGTTGCAGGCGCCGCTCCGACTTGATCACCAGGATCTTGTCGATCATCGCAGGCCGTGGCTGTTGCGGTTGCAGTGGCGAAGGCGCGGTCTTGTCGACCGGCCGGGTGATGATGGTTTCGGTGAAACCCGCCTGGGACATCGAAGCCACACTGAGGCAGAAAAGGGCAAGCAACCAGCGCATGAAACGATATCCCTGAGAAAGCTAGGTATTGGGTGACGGGACGAGCATGGGTGAAAGGCATTCGTTGCCAATCGGGAAGCGCTGCTCGATGCGGTCACGATAATAGCATTCTAGGGTACGACTGACGGTGCGGAAAGCCAGCTCGTCCCAGGGGATTTCACTTTCGTCGAAAAGCCGCACTTCCAGGCTCTCGACGCCGACGGCGAAGTCCAGGTCGGCGAGCTCGGCGCGGAAGAACACATGCACCTGGTTGATGTGCGGCAGGTCGAACAGCTGGTACAGGCTCGCCGCCCCGACACGGGCGCAGGCTTCCTCGATGGTTTCCCGGCGCGCGGCTTGTTCCACCGTCTCGCCGTTCTCCATGAACCCGGCGGGCAAGGTCCAGTAGCCGCGGCGCGGTTCGATGGCGCGACGGCACAAGAGTACCTGGCTGCCCCAGGTCGGCAGTACCCCGGCGACGATGTTGGGGTTCTGATAATGAATGGTCTGGCAGTGATCACAGACATAGCGCAGGCGGGTATCGCCTTCGGGAACACGCTGAATTACCTGATTGCCACACGCGCTACAGAATTTCATGCTTTTATTCCTGTTAGGTGCGCCTATCTTGGCGCCACTGTCACCGGGGCCGCAAGCCGGATCGTCGCCGGGACTTGGGCGGCCCGCGGCTTTGGTGCATCATGCAGGACAGGCTTTGGAATCGAGAGAGAGCAATGCTGGACGAGCTACTTCGCCGCGTGAGCAGTCATACGCCGAGTACCCTGGAGACGGACCGACGTTTTCCCGAGGCCGCCGTGTTATTGCCCATCACCCGTAGCGAAGAGCCGGAGCTGGTGTTGACCCTGCGCGCCAAAGGGCTGTCGACCCACGGTGGCGAGGTGGCTTTTCCCGGTGGGCGCCGCGACCCGGAAGACCCCGACCTGATCTTCACCGCCCTGCGTGAAGCCGAAGAAGAAATCGGCCTGCCGCCGGGCCTGGTGGAAATCATCGGCCCACTGAGCCCGCTGATTTCCCTGCATGGGCTGAAAGTGACGCCTTTCGTCGGGCTGATCCCCGATTTCGTCGAGTACCAGGCCAACGACGCCGAGATTGCCGCGGTGTTCACCGTGCCGCTGGAATTCTTCCGCCAGGACCCGCGCGACCATACCCACCGTATCGATTATCAGGGCCGCAGCTGGTACGTGCCCAGCTATCGGTATGGCGAGTACAAGATCTGGGGCCTGTCGGCGATCATGATCGTCGAGCTGGTCAACTTGCTTTACGATGCCAACATCAGCCTGCATCAGCCGCCTGAACGCTTTACCCCAATTTGAGCGGGACCACCCGCCAGCCATGCCGCACCGTGAGGAACCACGCATGAAATACCGTCTGGGCGACCTGCGGGTCGAAACCCATCCGCGCAGCTGGGTTGCGCCCACCGCCACGCTGATCGGCAAGGTGCGCCTGCAGGCCGGTGCCAACGTCTGGTTCGGCGCGGTGCTGCGCGGCGATAACGAACTGATCGACATCGGCGAGAACAGCAACGTCCAGGACGGCACGGTGATGCACACCGATATGGGCTCGCCGCTGACCCTGGGCAAGGGCGTGACCGTCGGTCACAACGCCATGCTCCACGGTTGCTCGGTCGACGACTACAGCCTGATCGGCATCAACGCGGTGATCCTCAACGGCGCGCGGATCGGCAAGTACTGCATTATCGGCGCCAATGCGCTGATCCCCGAAGGCAAGGAGATTCCCGACGGCTCGCTGGTCATGGGCTCGCCGGGCAAAGTCGTGCGTGAGCTGACCGACGCGCAGAAAAAGCTGCTCGAAGCGAGCGCCGCTCACTATGTGCACAACGCCGAGCGTTATGCCCGCGACCTGGCCCTGCAGGAGGATTGATGAGTACGCCTGAACGCCCGGTGGCCTCGCCCTGCGTGCAGATCTGCGCGCTGGACGACGATGATATCTGCACCGGCTGCCAGCGCACCGCCGCTGAAATCACCCGCTGGGGGCGGATGGACAACATTGAGCGCCGCCAGGTGCTCAAGCTGTGCCATGAGCGTGCAGTCGCTGCCGGGCTGATCTTCAGCGTCGGCGCATGATCCGCCCCTTGGCCGCCGGCAGTCGCTGCAGTACCCTGTAGCGCTTGCCCAGCGGTCGATCCCATGTTCTTTCTGATTGCCTATATCAGCAGCGTAGTGCTGATCAACTACGCCTTCTCCAGTGCCCCGCACCTGGATGTCATCTGGTCTGCCTGGGGCGGCCTGGTGTTCATCCTGCGCGACATGGTCCAGACCCGCTTCGGCCATGGTGCGCTGATCGCCATGCTGGCGGCTCTGGTGCTGTCCTATGTCACCTCGGAGCCGGCCATTGCCCTGGCCAGTGCCACCGCCTTTGCCGTGTCCGAATGCATCGACTGGCTGGTGTTCACCCTTACCAAACGGCCCTTGCATGATCGCCTGTGGCTGAGTTCGGCACTGAGCATTCCGATCGACACCTTTATCTTCTTCGGCATGATCGGGGCCCTGACCCCGGCCGTGGTCGGCACCGCCATGGCGTCGAAATTCGCCGGTGTCACCGTGGTCTGGCTGGCCATGGCCTGGCGTGCGCGCAAGCGGGTGGTCACCGGCTGAGGCCAGCGGCCGCGGTTCATGTAAAATGGCGCTCCTTTTCACCGGGTTGCACCGAGTACGGGGCGGCCCAGGATGTTCTTCCCTCTGAGGACCTGAAATGACCCGTATCGGAACCCCATTGTCGCCGACCGCGACCCGCGTACTGCTCTGTGGCTGCGGCGAGCTGGGCAAGGAAGTGGTGATCGAGCTACAACGCCTGGGCGTTGAAGTGATTGCCGTGGACCGTTACGCCAATGCCCCGGCCATGCAGGTGGCCCATCGCAGCCACGTGATCAACATGCTCGACGGCGCCGCCCTGCGGGCAGTGATCGAGGCCGAGAAGCCGCATTACATCGTCCCGGAAATCGAAGCCATCGCCACCGCGACCCTGGTCGAGCTGGAAAACGAAGGCTTCACCGTGGTGCCGACCGCCCGCGCCGCGCAGCTGACCATGAACCGCGAAGGCATCCGTCGCCTGGCAGCGGAAGAGCTGGACCTGCCGACCTCGCCCTATCATTTCGCCGATACCTTCGAGGCGTATTCCAAGGCTGTCGAAGACCTGGGTTTCCCGTGCGTGGTCAAGCCGGTCATGAGCTCGTCGGGCAAGGGCCAGAGCCTGCTGCGCAGCGCTGACGACCTGCATAAGGCCTGGGACTACGCCCAGGAAGGCGGGCGTGCCGGCAAGGGCCGGGTGATCATCGAAGGCTTTATCGATTTCGACTACGAAATTACCCTGCTGACCGTTCGTCATGTCGGCGGTACTACCTTCTGCGCACCGGTCGGCCACCGTCAGGAAAAGGGCGATTACCAGGAATCCTGGCAGCCGCAGGCGATGAGCCCGCTGGCCCTGGCCGAGTCCGAGCGGGTGGCCAAGGCGGTTACCGAGGCGCTGGGCGGTCGTGGGTTGTTCGGTGTCGAGTTGTTCGTCAAAGGCGACCAGGTGTGGTTCAGCGAAGTTTCGCCGCGCCCGCACGACACCGGCCTGGTGACCCTGATTTCCCAGGACCTGTCGCAATTTGCCCTGCATGCGCGGGCGATTCTGGGCTTGCCGATCCCGCTGATCCGCCAGTTCGGCCCGTCGGCATCGGCGGTGATCCTGGTTGAAGGTCAGTCGCAGCAGACTGCATTCGATAACCTGGGCGCGGCGTTGAGCGAGCCGGATACCGCGATTCGCCTGTTCGGCAAACCTGAGGTCAATGGCCAGCGGCGCATGGGCGTGTGCCTGGCCCGTGACGAGTCGATCGAAGCTGCCCGCGCCAAGGCAACCCGTGCTTCGCAGGCGGTCAAGGTAGAGTTCTAGGCAATCGCGGGGCAAGCCCGCTCCTACCGGTGTAGGAGCGGGCTTGCCCCGCGATGGTTTTACAGCTCCGAGTGCCGCGTCTCTTTCAGGCACAACACCGCAATCAGGCTCAGCACAGCCGCCGCCGACACATACCCGCCGACCCAGCTCAAACCGCCCATCGCCACCAGCTTCTGGGCAAAGAACGGCGCCGCCGAGGCCCCGACAATCCCGCCCAGGTTATAAGCTGCCGACGCCCCGGTGTAACGCACGTGGGTGGGGAACAGCTCAGGCAGCAATGCCCCCATCGGCGCGAAAGTCACGCCCATCAAGAACAGCTCGATGGCCAGGAACAACGCCACCCCCGTGGTCGAACCCGAGGTCAGCAGCGGCTCCATGGTAAAGCCCGAAGCGATCGCCAGCAGGCCACCGACAATCAGCACCGGCTTGCGCCCGTAACGATCGCTGAGCCAGGCCGACAGTGGCGTGGCCAGGGCCATGAACAGGACCGCGAAGCACAGCAGGCCGAGGAAGGTCTCACGGCTGTAGCCCAGGGTCGAAACGCCATAGCTGAGCGAAAACACCGTCGAGATGTAGAACAGCGCATAGCACACCACCATGGCCCCAGCACCCAGCAGGGTAGGGGCCCAGTACTGGGCAAACAGCTCGACCACCGGCATTTTCACCCGCTCGTGACGAGCCACGGCCTTGGCGAACACCGGCGTTTCTTCCAGCTTCAGGCGCACGTACAGGCCAACCATGACCAGAGCGGCGCTGAGCAGGAACGGAATGCGCCAGCCCCAACTGCGGAACTGCTCATCGGTCAGCAGCATGGCCAGGGTCAGGAACAGGCCGTTAGCCGCCAGAAAACCAATCGAAGGGCCTAACTGCGGGAACATGCCGAACCAGGCGCGCTTGCCCTTGGGCGCATTCTCGGTGGCCAGCAGCGCCGCGCCGCCCCATTCGCCGCCCAAGCCCAGGCCCTGGCCGAAGCGCAGCACGCAGAGCAGGATCGGCGCCCAGGCACCGATACTGTCGTAGCCGGGCAGTACGCCGATCAGGGTGGTACAGACCCCCATCAGCAGTAGCGAGGCCACCAGGGTCGATTTACGCCCGACCCGGTCGCCAAAGTGGCCGAACAGCGCCGAGCCCAGGGGCCGGGCCAGGAAGGCAATACCGAAGGTCAGGAAGGCCGAGAGCATCTGTGCGGTGCCCGACGTCTGCGGGAAGAACACCGGGCCGATCACCAGCGCTGCCGCCGTGGCGTACACGTAGAAGTCGTAGAACTCGATGGCGGTGCCGATGAAGCTGGCCGTGGCGACCCGCGCCGGCGAGTTGCCGGGGCTGGCCTGGGCGGTATCGGAGTAGGTGCTGCTGGTCGTCATGCGATTTTCCCTGACAGTCGAGAGCTCCATGGGCATGGCCCCAGGCCTGGTGAACAGGCAGGCAAGGGCGTGCGTCGAAGCGAATTGTTATGGTCGCGCAACTGAACATACGCCCTTTGGGGATGGGGGCGGGCGCGGGCAAGGCTCGGGGTGTGAACCAGTACCGCTATTGCGCGCAATATTCAGTCAGGCTGACTGGCCGTGTGACGCCGGTGCGGGTAGCGGGCGAGACGGCTGGGGCTGGGTAAGCGTTGCTGAGTATAGCTAGCGCTTGAGCGTCCAGACCAGTATGCGGCTGGCACAATTGTCCTCGGTTTCGAGGATTTCCAGGCGATAACGGCCGATTTTCAGGCATACCGCGCTTGCCGGAATGCTTTCCAGGGCTTCGGTGACCAGGCCGTTGAGGGTTTTTGGCCCATCGCTGGGCAGGTGCCAGCCCAGGGTACGGTTCAGCTCGCGGATCGACACGTTGCCTTCGATGACGAAGCGCCCGTCGGCTTGCGGGTGAATGTGCGGGTTGTCGAGGCTGTGCTCGTCTTCGAATTCGCCGACGATTTCTTCGAGGATGTCTTCCAGGGTGACGATGCCGAGCACTTCACCGTACTCGTCGACCACCACGCCCAGGCGCCGCTGTTGCTTGTGGAAGTTGAGCAATTGCAGCTGCAGCGGCGTGCTTTCCGGCACGAAGTAGGGTTCGTAGCAGGCTGCTTGCAGTGTTTCGCGGGTCAGCTCGGCCTTGGGCAGCAGGTGGCTGATCAGCTTGGTGTTGAGGATCGCTTCAACCTGGTTGATGTCGCTGTGGTAGACCGGCAGGCGGGTGTGGCGGCTGATGATCAACTGCTCGATGATCGCCTCGATCGACTCATCGAGGTTGATGCCGTCGACATCGTTGCGCGGCACCAGGATGTCGTTGACGGTGATTTTATCCAGCGCCAGCAGGCTTTCGGGCAGGTTCAGGCGCTGGTCGGTGTCGGGTTCATCGGCGGCGTAGCTGTCGGCATCGTCGTTGTCGTGCACGGCCACGGCATGGCTTTGCACGCGAAACGGGCGCAGCAGCAGGCGCGCGCAGCCATCGAGCAGCCAGGCCAGGGGTTGCAGCAGCTTGAGCGGCACCTTGAGCAGGCTGTTGCCCAGGCCAATGAAGGCCTGCGGGTTACGTCGGGCCAGTTGCCGTGGCAGGTACTCGGCGACGATCAGCAGCAGCGCTGCGGCACCCAGGCCCGCCAGCCAGAAGCCGTGTTCGCCGCTGTAACGCTGGCCGATCAGGCAGGCCAGGGCCAGCACCAGCAGCTTGCCCAGGGTCGAGCACAGCACCAGGGCCTGGGGGGTAACGGCAAGGTCGGGGTGTGCGCCGGTCTGGGCGTTGCGCCGCGCACCATTGAGCTGCTGCTGGGCGGCGTCCACCGCAGTGAATAACGCCGACCAGAGCAGTGCCAGTGCCAATACGCCGAGTAGCGGTCCTAACGGCAGAGCGTCCATTTACCTGTGCTCGTCAGATATGCAGGATGAATTCGCGTACCAGCTTGCTGCCAAAATAGGCCAGCATCAGCAGGCAGAAACCGGCCAGGGTCCAGCGGATCGCCTTGTGCCCGCGCCAGCCGAGGCGGGTGCGGCCCCACAGCAGTACGCTGAAGACGATCCAGGCCAGGCAAGCCAGCAGGGTCTTGTGCACCAGGTGCTGGGCGAACAGGTTGTCGAGGAACAGCCAGCCGGAGAGCAGCGACAGCGACAGCAGGCCCCAGCCGGCCCAGAGGAAGCCGAACAGCAGGCTTTCCATGGTCTGCAGCGGCGGGAAGTTCTTGATCAGCCCGGACGGGTGTTTGTGCTTGAGCTGGTGATCCTGCAACAGCAGCAGCAAGGACTGGACCACGGCGATGGTGAACATGCCGTAGGCCAGGATCGACAGCAGGATATGCGCGAGGATGCCCGGCTCTTCGTTGATCAGCGGCACCGTGCCCGACGGCGCGAACTGGGCGATCAGAGCCGTGGTCATGCCCAGCGGGAACAGCAACAGCAGCAGGTTCTCCACCGGGATGCGCAGGCAGGCCAGCAGGGTCAGGGCGATCACTGCAGTGGCGATCAGGCTGGCGGCGCTGAAGAAGTCCAGGCTCAGGCCCAGGGGCGTGAGCAGTTGCCAGAACAGCGCGGTGCCCTGGGCGATGACCGCCAGTGCGCCAAGCAGGCCGAGCAGGCGTTTGTCGGCCTTGGTGCCCTGGGCCAGGCGTGAGCCTTGATAGAAGGTCGCGGCGGCATACAGGCAGGCGGCGATGAGATTGGGTAGCAAGCTGGGTGACAAGGGGAGCATAAGTCCTGTTAGGCAAGCCCGAAAGAGAATGAGTTTGGCATAGATCGCGCCCGCCTAGGAAGACTGCCAGCCGACGGCATGGTGTGCGCTGGGCCAAGTCTTCGTTATAATCGCCGACCTGCCCCTGCCCAAGGCCGGCCGAATACGCCAGAGGCAGCTGATAAACCTCGGTTCTACAGAGCCCGAAAGGATCACCATGTTTGAAAACCTGACCGACCGTCTGTCACAGACGCTGCGCCATGTCACCGGCAAGGCCAAGCTGACCGAAGACAACATCAAAGACACCCTGCGTGAAGTGCGCATGGCGTTGCTCGAGGCTGACGTCGCCCTGCCGGTGGTCAAGGATTTCGTCAACAAGGTCAAGGAGCGTGCGGTCGGCACCGAGGTGTCGCGCAGCCTGACCCCGGGCCAGGCGTTCGTGAAGATCGTCCAGGCCGAGCTCGAAGGCCTGATGGGCGCTGCCAACGAAGACCTGGCGCTCAACGCCGCGCCGCCTGCCGTGGTGCTGATGGCCGGTCTGCAGGGTGCGGGCAAGACCACCACCGCCGGCAAGCTGGCGCGCTTTCTTAAAGAGCGCAAGAAGAAGACCGTGATGGTGGTGTCGGCCGACGTCTACCGTCCGGCGGCGATCAAGCAGCTGGAAACCCTGGCGGGCGACATCGGCGTGACCTTCTTCCCGTCCGATATCAGCCAGAAGCCGGTGGCCATTGCTGAAGCGGCAATCCGCGAAGCCAAGCTCAAGTTCATCGACGTGGTCATCGTCGACACCGCCGGTCGTCTGCACATCGACACCGAAATGATGGCCGAGATCAAGGACCTGCACGCCGCGGTCAAGCCGATCGAGACGTTGTTCGTGGTCGACGCCATGACCGGCCAGGACGCCGCCAACACCGCCAAGGCCTTCGGCGACGCGCTGCCGCTGACCGGTGTGATCCTCACCAAGGTCGACGGTGACGCCCGTGGCGGTGCCGCGCTGTCGGTGCGCGCCATTACCGGCAAGCCGATCAAATTCATCGGTATGGGCGAGAAGAGCGACGCGCTCGAGCCGTTCCACCCCGACCGTATCGCTTCGCGCATCCTTGGCATGGGCGACGTGCTCAGCCTGATCGAGCAGGCCGAACAGACCCTCGACAAGGAAAAGGCCGACAAACTGGCCAAGAAGCTGAAGAAGGGCAAGGGCTTCGACCTCGAAGACTTCCGCGACCAGCTGCAACAAATGAAGAACATGGGTGGCCTGGGCGGCCTGATGGACAAGCTGCCGAGCATCGGCGGCGTCAACCTGGCCCAGATGGGCAGCGCCCAGGGCGCCGCCGAGAAGCAGTTCAAGCAGATGGAAGCGATCATCAACTCGATGACCCCGGCCGAGCGCCGCGACCCTGAGCTGATCAGCGGTTCGCGCAAACGCCGTATCGCCCTCGGTTCCGGCACCCAGGTGCAGGACATCGGCCGTCTGATCAAGCAACACAAGCAGATGCAGAAGATGATGAAGAAGTTTTCTGCCAAAGGCGGCATGGCCAAAATGATGCGCGGCCTGGGTGGCATGATGCCCGGCGGCGGCATGCCCAAGCTGTAACCCCATTCGGATCGGCGGCCTGGAAACGGGCCGACGATCGGAACCCCGCCCCGGCGGGAACACCGCTGCCTTTATATAGAGGCAGCACGAACCGCAGATCTGCAGGCTGGCCTTTTTACCTGGCGTAAAAAGGCATTTGCAAAAGTCCGTGTATTCCTTGAGAATATGCGGCCTTTCGGGCACCCGTGTGCCCGCTGTGCATTATGATTTGCAGCACCGACTACAGGAACGATGTTCAATGCTAACCATCCGTCTTGCCCGTGGTGGCTCTAAAAAGCGCCCATTCTACACCCTGACCGTGACCGACTCGCGTAACCCGGTTACCGGTTCGCACATCGAGCAGGTTGGTTTCTTCAACCCTATCGCTCGTGGCCAGGAAGTTCGCCTGTCCGTTAAACAAGACCGCGTTGCTCACTGGCTGAGCGTTGGCGCACAGCCATCCGAGCGCGTTGCAAAACTGCTGAAAGATGCTGCTAAGGCTGCTGCCTGAATAGTATGAGCGCGACGCCAGAAAAAGCTGATGACCTGATCGTCGTCGGCAAGATTTTTTCGGTTCACGGCGTTCGCGGCGAGGTAAAGGTCTTTTCCTTTACCGATCCGATTGAAAACCTGTTGGATTACCCTAACTGGACGCTTCGGCACGAAGGGAAGGTAAAACAGGTCGAGCTGGTCAGTGGCCGTTCCACTCAAAAGGACCTGGTCGCCAAGCTCAAAGGCCTCGACGATCGTGATGAAGCCCGTCTTCTGAGCGGTTATGAGATTTGTATCTCGCGTAGCCTTTTGCCCAACCTGTCTGCCGACGAGTACTACTGGTACCAGTTGGTGGGTCTGAAAGTCATCAATCAGGACGAACAGCTGTTCGGCAAGATTGATCACCTGTTGGAGACCGGCGCGAACGATGTAATGGTGGTCAAGCCCTGCGCGGGCAGCCTGGATGATCGAGAACGCCTGTTGCCTTATACCGGGCAATGCGTGTTGAAGATCGACCTGGTTGCAGGCGAAATGAGGGTCGAATGGGACGCGGACTTCTAAGCAATGGCCAGCCTGCGCGTAGACGTCATCACGCTGTTCCCCGAGATGTTCTCGGCCATCAGTGAGTACGGCATTACCAGCCGCGCGGTGAAACAGGGGTTGTTGCAACTGACCTGCTGGAATCCGCGGGACTACACCACAGATCGTCACCATACGGTAGATGATCGGCCGTTTGGCGGTGGTCCGGGCATGGTGATGAAGATCAAGCCTCTGGAAGACGCCCTGGTGAATGCCAGGCAGGCAACCGGAGAGGCGGCAAAGGTGATTTACCTGAGCCCACAAGGCCGCAAGCTGACTCAGTCGGCGGTCAAAGACCTGGCGAAGCACGAATCGTTGATTCTGATAGCCGGTCGATATGAAGGCATCGACGAGCGCTTTATTGAAGCTCATGTCGATGAAGAGTGGTCGATTGGAGACTATGTCCTGTCTGGCGGCGAGCTGCCGGCGATGGTCCTGATCGATGCGGTTACACGACTGCTGCCCGGAGCTTTAGGGCATGCGGACTCGGCGGAGGAAGACTCCTTCACCGATGGTCTGCTTGATTGCCCGCACTACACCCGACCTGAGGTGTATGCGGATCAGCGTGTTCCCGACGTGTTGCTTAGTGGCAACCATGCACACATCCGGCGATGGCGTTTACAGCAGTCCCTTGGGCGGACCTATGAACGACGCGTCGATCTTCTGGAAAGTCGCTCACTTTCTGGAGAAGAGAAGAAGCTGCTGGCGGAATACCTCCGTGAGCGGGACGATAGTTAACGTATCGATGGTAAATCCAGTTGATTTACCTTAGGAGCACAGCATGACCAACAAAATCATTCTTGCACTCGAAGCAGAGCAGATGACCAAAGAGATCCCGACCTTTGCCCCGGGCGACACCATCGTCGTTCAGGTGAAAGTGAAGGAAGGCGATCGTTCGCGTCTGCAGGCTTTCGAAGGCGTTGTAATCGCCAAGCGTAACCGTGGTGTGAACAGTGCTTTCACTGTTCGCAAGATCTCCAACGGTGTTGGCGTAGAGCGTACTTTCCAGACCTACAGCCCGCAAATCGACAGCCTGGCCGTGAAACGTCGTGGTGACGTGCGTAAAGCCAAGCTGTACTACCTGCGCGACCTGTCCGGTAAAGCCGCTCGCATCAAGGAAAAACTGTCCTGAGGACAGCTTGACCGGTGGCTGCGGCCACCATGCGAAAAAAGCAGCCTTCGGGCTGCTTTTTTGTTGTCTGAAATTTGTTTGCCGATATGAAGCCCATGACCCCCAGAGAGCAGGAAATCGAACGCCGCACCGAACTGTCGGTGACCCGCGTGACCAAGGCGGTATTCCCGTCCACCACCAACCACCACAACACCCTGTTCGGCGGCACCGCGCTGGCCTGGATGGACGAAGTGTCGTTCATCGCCGCGACGCGTTTCTGCCGTTTGCCGCTGGTGACCGTGTCCACCGACCGCATCGACTTCAAGCACCCGATTGCCGCAGGTTCCATCGTCGAGCTGGTTGGGCGGGTGGCGACGGTAGGTAACACCAGCCTCAAGGTCGAGGTCGAGGTGTTTGTCGAGAGCATGAGCTGTGACAGCCGCGAGAAGGCTATCCACGGCCTGTTCAGCTTTGTCGCCATTGATGAAGACAAGCGCCCGGTGCCGGTGCTGCCCGGTTTCTGACCATCCTGTAGGAGCGGGCGTGCCCCGCGATAATGTGCAGGCTTCACCGGCCTCATCGCGGGGCAAGCCCGCTCCTACTGCGGCTGAATCAACGCCACCAGCGTCCACCCTGGCCCAGGCTTCAGCACACTGTCCGGCCCGAACACATGCACCCAGCCGCTGCCATCGCGGGCAAACAGCGGGTTCGCCCGCTCGCCATGCAGCGCCTGATAGTCCGCCCATCCAAAGGTTTCGGTCAGGTGCGTGCTGTACAGCTCCGCTCCGTTGTTGAGCAAACCGGCCAACTGCCCGTAGGTCAGCGGCTGGCTCCCCAGCGTCTGCCCGCGATGCTCATCGCTGGCCCGGTGCTTGTCGCTGCGCTTGGCCTCCAGGCCGCTGGCCAGGACAAACAGCCGCTGCGGGCCAAAGTCATGGCGAAAACGGGTGCAGGCCAGGGTATTGAGCTCGCCCGCCGGCGACAGCCCGAGCAGATGGCCCAGGCCCACCAGGTCCAGGTGCGCATCGGCATGCTGCGAGGCAGGGTGGCCAAAGTAAGTCGGCAAGCCCTCCATGCGCGCGGCGCGGATGTTTTCCCAGCTGGAATCGGCCAGCAGCACCCGGCAATCCAGCTGCTGCAGGGCCTTGGCCACGGCCCGCGCCGGCGGGTTGGCGCCGACGATCAGAAAGCCGCTGGGGGCGGGCTCGGCAACCTTGAGCAGGCGCGCCAATGGCCGCGAGGTGGCGCTCTGCAGCACCACGGTGCCGATGATCACGGCGAAGGTCAGCGGCACCAGCAACAGGGCGCCTGCATGTCCGGCTTCGTCCAGGCGAATGGCAAAAATCGCCGACACTGCTGCGGCAACGATGCCGCGTGGGGCGATCCAGGCGAGCAGGGCGCGTTCGCGCCAGTTCAGTTGCGAACCAAAGGTCGACAACGCGACGTTCAGCGGCCGGGCAACGAACTGGATGACCAGCAGCAAGGCCAGTACCGCCGGGCCCAGGCCAATCAGGGCATCCAGGTCCAGGCGCGCAGCCAGGAGGATGAACAGCCCGGAGATCAGCAGCACGCTGAGGTTCTCCTTGAAGTGCAGGATCTGTCGTACATCCACGCCCTTCATGTTCGCCAGCCACATGCCCATGAGGGTGACCGCCAGCAGTCCTGACTCGTGCATTACCTGGTTGGAAGCAATGAAAATTCCCAGCACCGCCGCCAGCGAAGCCAGATTGTGCAGATACTCCGGCAACCACTGGTGACGGATTACCTGGCCCAGCAACCAGCCGCCGGCCACGCCGAAACCGCTGCCGCAGACAATCACCCCGGCAAAGGTCACCAGGCTATGGCTCAGGCCCTCGCCGGCGGCACTGGCGATGATGAAGCTGTACACCACCACCGCCAGCAGCGCGCCGATCGGGTCGATGACGATGCCTTCCCAGCGCAGGATGTTGGCGATGGCCGCCTTGGGCCGCACCACCCGCAACATCGGTACGATCACCGTCGGCCCGGTGACCAGGGTCAGGGTGCCGAACAGCGTCGCCAGCATCCAGTCAAAACCCAGCAGCCAATGGGTGGCCAGGGTAATCAGCAACCAGGTCGACAGCGCACCGAGGGTGACCATGCGCTGTACCACGCTGCCGATGTCTTTCCACTGCGACAGGTGCAGGGTCAAGCTGCCCTCGAACAGGATCAGCGCCACCGCCAGTGATACCAGCGGCATCAACAGCGGGCCGAACAATTCTTGCGGGTCGAGCCAGCCGAGCACGGGGCCGGCGAGAATGCCGCTGAGCAGCAGGAAAAGAATCGCTGGCAGTTTCAGGCGCCAGGCCAGCCATTGGCAGCACAATGCAGCTAGACCGATACCACCAAATGCCAGCAATATCTGTTGTTCGTTCATTCAGGCTCCCTATGCCGGCAGTGTTATGGAAGACTAGCGGCAATTCGTCGTTTTCGTCGCCTGCCGCAGAGTTGTCATGCCCGCTATTGAACATCCGCTTATCGATCAGTTCCTTGACGCCCTGTGGCTGGAAAAGGGCCTGGCCGACAACACCCGCGATGCCTACCGCAGCGACCTGGCGCTGTTCAACGGCTGGCTCAAGGAGCAGGGCGTCGAGTTGCCCAATGCCGGGCGCGAACTGATCCTCGATCACCTGGCCTGGCGCCTGGAACAGGGCTACAAGCCGCGTTCGACGGCACGCTTTCTCTCCGGTGTGCGAGGGTTTTATCGCTACTTGCTGCGGGAAAAACTGATTGGCGTCGACCCGACCCTGCAGGTGGAAATGCCGCAACTGGGTCGGCCGTTGCCCAAATCCCTGTCGGAAGCCGACGTCGAGGCCTTGTTGCAGGCGCCGGACCTGAGCGAGCCGATCGGCCAGCGCGACCGCGCCATGCTCGAAGTGCTCTACGCCTGTGGTTTGCGCGTCACCGAACTGGTCAGCCTGACCCTCGACCAGGTCAACCTGCGCCAGGGCGTGCTGCGGGTGATGGGCAAGGGCAGCAAGGAACGCCTGGTGCCCATGGGCGAAGAGGCGGTGGTGTGGATCGAGCGTTACCTGCGTGACGGCCGTAACGAGCTGCTCGGCGGGCGCCCCAGCGATGTGCTGTTCCCCAGCCAGCGCGGCGAGCAGATGACCCGCCAGACCTTCTGGCACCGCATCAAGCACCAGGCGTTGGTGGCCGGTATCGACAAGAGCCTGTCGCCGCACACGCTGCGCCACGCCTTTGCCACCCACCTGCTCAACCACGGCGCCGACCTGCGGGTGGTGCAGATGCTGCTGGGCCACAGCGACCTGTCGACCACCCAGATCTACACCCATGTGGCCCGTGCGCGGCTGCAGGAACTACACGCTTTGCATCACCCTCGGGGTTGACGCTCGGGCGATCATCCAGCAGATTCCGACACCTCAAACGCTCGATATGGAAATCAAGCATGACCAGGTTCAAGTGCCCTGCAGCCTTGCCGTTGCCGGTCAGTAATGTCTGACGCCCTGTGGGCCGCCCGCCAGGGCGATGCGCTGATGCACACCTCGATGATGGCCGACATCGTCAGCGGCGTGCTGGAGGTGGCCGCCAACGTCGCCATCGGCGTGCTGGCCACCGCGGCGGTGACGGCGGCGCTGGGCCTGACCGTGGTCACCGGCGGCCTCGGCTGCTTCGTGCTCGGCGCGGTGGTGGGTATCGTGGTCGGCGTGGCCATGAGCAAGACCGGGGCCGACAAGGGTTTAAGCAGTTTATGCGAGGGCATCGGCAACTTTTTGTTCCCGCCCTCGGTGCAGGCCAACATCCTCACCGGCTCGAAGAACACCCACACCAATGGCAAACCGGCCGCCCGCGCTGCAGGTGTCATCGTTGCCGCCGCGGCGCCCGCTGGCAGCGACGCGGCTCAGCCACCGGCCGAGGAGGAGGAAGAAAGCTTCCTCGATATGGCCAAGGGCTTTTTCTCGCAGATGTGGCGGCCTACGGTCGCCAGCCCGGCGCCGAACACCGAGCCTGCCGACGACGACAAGATCCTCTGCAGCAAGCACCCGCCGATGCCGCCGCAGTACCTGGCCGAAGGCTCGAGCAAGGTCACCATCAACGGCCACCCGGCCTGTCGCAGCGGCGATCGCAGCACCTGCGAGGCGGTGATCGTCGACGCCGGGCTGATCTCCGATAACGTGCGCATCGGCGGCGGC
>NZ_OPYO01000030.1:0-14845 GCF_900275665.1 Pseudomonas sp. JV241A | reverse complement strand
GCCGAACTCGATTTCAGCCTGCCCGGACTGATCCCGCTGGACTGGCAGCGCTACTACAACAGCCGGGATGAACGCCGCGACGGCCTGTTTGGCGCTGGCTGGAGTGTCGACTACGAAGTCTTCGTCGCCATCGAAGCGCATCCTGAAGGCGGCGAGCGCCTGCTGTTCACCGACGAACAGGCACGGGTCGTCGACATGGGCCATATCCCTCGTGGTGATGCCGTGTTCAGCGCCGGCGAAGGCCTCAGCGTGCGTCGCGCGCACAATGGCGAGCTGCTGATCGAAAGCGTCGACGGTCTCTATCGCTTGTTCCAGCCAACCCCGGGTAACCCGCAACGCCTGCGCCTGGCGCAACTGGGTGACCGTAACGACAACCGCATCTACCTGGACTACGACACCCACGGCCGCTTGCTCAGGCTGCGCGACACCTTCGATGTGGTCCAGGTGCAGTTGGTTTACAGCAGCCAATGGCCAGCCCGGGTCAGCCATATCGAGCGATGGTACAGCGACGAGTCGAGCGAACTGCTGGTCAGCTATGCCTACGACGGCAACGGCGACCTGGCCGAAGTCCGCGACGCCAGCGGCCAGCTGCAACGACGCTTCGCCTATGACCAGGGCCGGCGCATGGTCGAGCACCAGTTGCCCAGCGGCCTGCGCTGCTTCTACGAATGGACTCGTGCTGCAGACGACTGGCGCGTGACCCGACACTGGACCGACGACGGCGACGAATACCGCTTCGACTACGACCTCGAAGCCGGCATCACCCGGGTCACCGACGGCCTGCAGCGGGTCAGCAGCCGCCACTGGAACCCGCAGTACCAGATCACCCAGTACACCGACGCCCTCGGCCACACCTGGCATTTCGAGTGGAACGACGAACGCCAGCTGCTGGCCGCCACCGACCCGCAGGGCGGGCAATGGCAGTATCTGTACGATGAATCCGGCAACCTCTGCGAAAGCATCGACCCACTGGGTCGTAGCGAGGCGACCCAATGGCTGGAACACTGGTCGCTGCCCCGGGTACAGACCGACAAGGCCGGCAAGCGCTGGAGCTATCGCTACGACCAGCGCGGCAACTGCAGCAGCGAAACCGACCCGCTGGGCCACACCACCCGCTACCGCCATGACGAACGCGGCCAGGTGGTGGAGATCATCGATGCGGCGGGCAAGCACAAGCACCTGCGCTGGAACGAATTGGGCCTGCTGATTGAGCAGGTCGATTGCTCAGGGTATCCGACCCGCTTCAGCTATGACCGGCGCGGGCATCTGCAGGCTGTCACCGATGCCCTCGGCGAACGCATGGAGTATTCGTACGACCATAAGGGAAGGCTGCTCAAAAGGGTGCTGCCCGACGGCCGCAGTGAACATTACCTGCACAATGCGCGCGGCCTGCTGGATCGTTACATCGACCTGGCCGGGCATCCTACTCATTACCGCCATGACCGTCGTGGTCAGGTATGCGAGCGAATCGATGCCCATGGCCGCAACGTACAGCTTGCCTACGATGCCTACGGTCGTCTTCAGGCCCTGACCAATGAAAATGGTGAAAGCTACCGGTTTGCCTGGGACCTGGGGGATCGCCTGACGCTGCAGCAGAATCTGGATGGCAGTGCCAAGCGCTTTTGTTATGACGCCCTCGATGACATCCGCCAGGTGCAATTCATTCCGGCGCCGGATGACAGTCATCAGCAACCAATCACCCACAAGCTGGAGCGGGATGCGGCGGGGCGGTTGATCGCCAGGCATACCGATGATGGTCTTGCTTCGTATGCTTATGACCCTCTCGATCAACTGACGGCGGTGAGCTTCACCGACAACACGGGCAACAGCGAACAACTGGCCTTCGCTTATGATGCTTTCGGCCAGCTTGTCGAAGAACACAGTGCCAATGGTGTGCTGAAGCATCACTACGACGAACTCGGCAACCTGATCCAGAGCCAGCTGCCTGATGGTCGCTGGCTCAACCGGCTGTATTACGGCAGCGGTCACCTGCATCAGCTAAATCTCGACGGCCAGGTGATCAGCGACTTCGAGCGCGACCGCCTGCACCGCGAAGTGCTGCGCACCCAGGGGCGTATCAGTACCCGCAGCGAGTACGACCGCAGCGGTCGTTTGCGTTCACGGCTGCGCCGCCCCAACCACCAGCCGCCGCAACTGCCGGCTGCGGTGCAGCAACGTTTCGACTTCGATCCCGCAGACAACCTGATCAGCCGCTTCAACCAGCAGCCCGGTAGCCAGCACCAGCAATTACTGCATTACGATGCCAGCGGGCGGATCATGGCCAGCCAGGACGCCGGCCAGGGCCAAAGTGAAGCCTTCGCCTACGACGCCGCCGCCAACCTGCTCGATGGGCCGCAAGCCGGCATCGGCCTGGTGCGCCATAACCGCGTGCTCACCTACCAGGACAAACGCTATCGCTACGACGGCTTCGGCCGCCTGATCGAGAAACGCAGCAGCCGGCGTGGCATCCAGCACTTCAGCTACGACGCCGAGCACCGCCTGATCCAGGTGCGCAGCCAGCACGGTGGTCGTGAGCGAGTGCTGAACATGCGCTACGACCCGCTGGGGCGGCGTGTCGAGAAAAGCGAATACGACGATCAGGGCAATCTGCTCGACCAGACCCGCTTCGCCTGGGATGGCCTGCGCTTGCTACAGGAGCATCGATACAGCCAGACCAGCCTGTACCTGTATGTTGAAGGCAGTCACGAGCCATTGGCGCGGGTTGACGGCACGGGGCTGCACCAGCAGGTGCGCTACTACCATAACGATCTCAATGGCCTGCCCGAACAGCTGACGGATGACAGTGGCGAAGCAGTCTGGCAGGCGCGGTATCAGGTCTGGGGCAATACCCTGCAGGAAGTGCGCGAGGCGCATTTCATTGAGGAACAGAACCTCAGGTTTCAGGGCCAGTACCTGGACCGTGAGACGGGCCTGCACTACAACACGTTCCGGTTTTATGACCCGGATATCGGGCGGTTCACGCAGCCAGATCCGATTGGGTTGGCTGGCGGGATTAACCTTTATCAGTACGCCCCGAACCCCACCGGCTGGATAGATCCCTGGGGGCTTGAAGCAGTCTATGAAAACCCGGGCCACCACTATCCGGGTTACATGGCTGATCGTAAGGTACCTTTCAATTCGTCGAAGAGCATCCTGCCAGAACAGCATGAAGCGCTGTTCAAGAACAGTGTTGCTGATCCTGATGATCCAAAAACTCGCTGGACCAAGGTGGGCGAGGGGAAGAAGGCCGAATGGCATCGCTTTCAAAGCAGCGCACCCGATGGTACAAAACCATTCCACTGGAACGGTTCAACTGACGGGCTAGACATCAATGGACGTCCCCGAGCCATTGATAGGCGGAATGTTCCAAAATTTGCCAGAAACCTCAAAGGCTGTGCACTCTGATGAACGTCATCGGCAACAAAGCATCAATCGCCATCGAATATGTCCTGACCGACAGTGTCGAACTGATGGGGTATGCTCGATTCTGGTTCAGTAATCAGCCGCTGGGGTCGTTGGAGGATCTGATCTACTTCGAAGGTTATCTGCTGGGTTGCCTTGAGGACTTGCTGCGTAAGCCAGGCCTGCCTGAGTGCTATGACTCCCCAAGTGTCTCGCAGACTTTCGCCTTGCTGGAAAAGGATCTTTCTTCGTTCGATGAGGAAGAGGCTGAGGACTTCAGTGAGCGCGCCAGGCCGTTTTTTTTAACCTGTGGCACTTTGTTCGACGATTTCCTGGTGTTTTCTCATCGACGTAATCACACCTTCGGACGTGTCATTTGGAGGTTGGAAACCCCTGAGCAGGATCTGGTTTTCGCCGACTTGAAGGGCACCTCCCGTGCTGTTTGCAGTGGCGACTTTAGCTACCGGGAAGTAGATGAATTGGCGAATCAACTGCGCGCTGTTCTACGCCGCGCCCAATCGACCTGAGTACTGCTCAAAAGTCGAACCAAAGCGGGCTCGCCGGATAGCCTGTGGAGGCTGGAGCTATGAGAAAGACGGTGGAGGTCGCAGTGCATTGGACTGATGAGCATTTAGGCGGGAAAGCCGTCCTGCCTGACAAGACGCCCTACTACGTTACGACCGACCTGCTTAAAAATGAATCAGGGATAGAGACGAACTGGAGCCTAGTGTTGGAAATAGAACGCAATACAGAAGATGTCGGTAGCAGAACCGGTCTCGGTAAAGCCTATTTTCTAGTGGAGAGCGCGCCATTCTCTTTACTAAGAAAAGGGTATTCTTTGAACGTGTATGAAGGCGGACGGTACGTTGCAATGGTTGAGGTGGTTTAGCTGTTTCATCTGTAACGGCTGGTGAGTATCCGCATCTAGATGCTTGCAGTCGGTGATTATATTCAAGGGCGGAAATGAAAAGTAGAATCATCGTTGAAACCTACATTAAAATCGCCGACGGTTTTGTTGACTTTTTTGAATATCAAGGCGAGGTACGCCGCCTGGATAAAATTGAAGGGGCTTTGGTTCTATCTATCAATGGTAAACGTCTTATTGATCAAAGCATGTTTGATTATATCGACGACCTGTGGAGCTATTTGTCAGAAGGACTGCTGAAGGTTAGTGAGAGTCAATCGTTCAGCTGCTTTTTTCCGGACCAGCCAATCGAAGTCAAACTGACCCCTGCCAATGGTCGTCTGCAGGTGAGCGTCAATTGCCACCGCGAGGTGTCTGTCGCCGCCGATAAAGATGAATTTGTCAGGGTCATGAGCGAGCACGGGCGCAAATTCTTCATCCACTTACAGAACATAGAGCCCGGCGCCAAAGGTACGTGCAGCTATGCCTTGGGCCATCTGGACAAGATTCGTCGCTAAACGTCGATCACCGACACCTGGCGTGATCTGCCTTGCGCTCCCGATCGAGCACGCCTCCGACCGCCGCCGCTTCTGTGGTAGGCTTGGGCGGTTTGCACCGAGGGCCGCAATGACACCCCGTTTTCAGTACGGGCGTGCTGCATCCGGCCCCCTGTCCGCCTTCAGGAGTTCCCATGCGCGTGACCCAGATTTTCGCCGCCGCCGCCCTGGCGCTGGTCAGTACTTTTGCCGCTGCCACCGACAACGCCGAGCAGGCGATCCGCAAGACCCTGCAGTCCCTGGAACTGGGCGTGCCGGTCGACAGCGTTGCCACCAGCCCGCTCAACGGTCTGTATGAAGTCAAGCTCGAAGGCGGCCGCGTGCTGTACGCCAGCGCCGACGGCCAGTTCGTCATGCAGGGCTACCTGTTCCAGATCCAGGACGGCAAGCCGGTCAACCTGACCGAGAAGACCGAACGACAGGCCATCGCCAAGACTATTAATGCCATTCCAGCGGCCGAGATGGTGGTTTATCCTGCCAAGGGCGAAACCAAGTCGCACATCACGGTGTTTACCGACACCACCTGCCCGTACTGCCACAAGCTGCACGCCGAAGTGCCTGAGCTCAACCGTCGCGGTATCGAAGTGCGCTACGTCGCCTTCCCGCGTCAGGGCCTGGGTTCGCCGGGTGACGAGCAGTTGCAGGCGGTCTGGTGCTCGAGCGACCGCAAGGCGGCGCTGGACAAGATGATCGACGGCAAGGAAATCAAGGCCGCCAAGTGCGCCAACCCGGTCGGCAAGCAGTTCGCCCTGGGCCAGTCGATCGGCGTCAACGGTACGCCGGCCATCGTCCTGGAAAACGGCCAGGTGATTCCGGGCTACCAGCCGGCACCGCAAGTGGCCAAGCTGGCCCTGGCCAAGTAATTCAATCTGAAGCCGTCACCTTGGGGTGGCGGCAGTTTCACGATCGGCTGCCAGCCGGTCGTTTCATGGGGAGTTCACAGTGAAACCGGTCAAAGTAGGCATCTGTGGGTTGGGGACCGTCGGTGGCGGTACCTTCAATGTACTTCAGCGTAACGCCGAGGAGATCGCCCGCCGTGCCGGGCGTGGTATTGAAGTGGCACAGATTGCCATGCGTTCGCCAAACCCGAATTGCCAGATTACCGGTACCCCCATTACCGCTGATGTGTTCGAGGTCGCAACGAACCCGGAAATCGACATTGTCATCGAGCTGATCGGCGGCTACACCATCGCCCGCGAACTGGTGCTCAAGGCCATCGACAACGGCAAGCACGTGGTCACCGCCAACAAGGCGCTGATTGCCGTGCACGGCAACGAGATTTTCGCCAAGGCCCGCGAGAAGGGCGTCATCGTCGCTTTCGAAGCGGCCGTAGCCGGCGGTATCCCGGTGATCAAGGCGATCCGCGAAGGTCTCTCGGCCAACCGTATCAACTGGGTGGCCGGGATCATCAACGGCACCGGCAACTTCATCCTCACCGAAATGCGTGAAAAAGGCCGTGCGTTCCCCGACGTGCTGGCCGAAGCCCAGGCCCTGGGTTACGCCGAAGCCGATCCGACCTTCGACGTCGAAGGCATCGATGCCGCGCACAAGCTGACCATCCTGGCGTCCATCGCCTTTGGTATCCCGCTGCAGTTCGACAAGGCCTACACCGAAGGCATCACCCAGCTGACCACCGCTGACGTGAACTACGCCGAAGCGCTGGGTTACCGCATCAAGCACCTGGGCGTGGCCCGCAGCACTGCCAACGGCATCGAGCTGCGCGTGCACCCGACGCTGATCCCGGCCGATCGCCTGATCGCCAACGTCAATGGCGTGATGAACGCGGTGATGGTCAACGGTGACGCTGCCGGTTCCACCTTGTTCTACGGCGCCGGCGCCGGCATGGAACCGACCGCTTCGTCGGTGGTGGCTGACCTGGTCGACGTGGTTCGCGCCATGACCTCCGACCCGGAGAACCGCGTACCGCACCTGGCCTTCCAGCCGGACTCGCTGTCGGCCCACCCGATCCTGCCGATCGAAGCTTGCGAAAGCGCCTACTACCTGCGCATCCAGGCCAAGGATCATCCGGGCGTGCTGGCCCAGGTGGCGAGCATCCTCTCCGAGCGCGGCATCAACATCGAATCGATCATGCAGAAGGAAGTCGAGGAACAGGACGGCCTGGTGCCCATGATCCTGCTCACTCATCGAGTGGTCGAACAGCGCATGAATGATGCCATCACCGCCCTGGAAGCCCTGCAGGATGTGGTCGGCAACGTGGTGCGTATCCGCGTCGAACAACTCAACTGACAACAGCGGCAAGCGGCAAGCTACAAGCTGCAAGATCACAGCGGGACTGCGGTGACTTGCAGCTTGAAGCTTGAAGCTTGAAGCTCAAACCGAAGGTTTGCAAAAATGCGCTACATCAGTACCCGCGGCCAGGCACCGGCCCTGAACTTTGAAGACGTGCTGCTGGCAGGCCTTGCCAGCGACGGCGGCCTGTACGTGCCAGAAAACCTGCCGCGTTTCACCCAGGAAGAAATCGCTTCCTGGGCCGGCCTGCCGTACCACGAACTGGCCTTCCGGGTGATGCGCCCGTTCGTCACCGGCAGCATCGCCGATGCCGATTTCAAGAAGATTCTCGAAGAAACCTACGGCGAGTTCGCCCACACCGCGGTCGCGCCGCTGCGTCAGCTGAACAGCAACGAATGGGTGCTGGAACTGTTCCACGGCCCGACCCTGGCTTTCAAGGACTTCGCCCTGCAACTGCTCGGCCGCCTGCTCGACCATGTGCTGGCCAAGCGTGGCGAGCGCGTGGTGATCATCGGCGCCACCAGCGGTGACACCGGCTCTGCGGCCATCGAAGGTTGCCGCCGTTGCGACAACGTCGACATCTTCATCCTCCATCCGCACCAGCGCGTGTCGGAAGTTCAGCGCCGGCAGATGACCACCATCTTCGGCGAGAACATCCACAACATCGCCATCGAAGGCAACTTCGACGACTGCCAGGAAATGGTCAAGGCCAGCTTTGCTGACCAGGGCTTCCTCAAGGGCACTCGCCTGGTGGCGGTGAACTCGATCAACTGGGCACGGATCATGGCCCAGATCGTTTACTATTTCCACGCAGCCCTGCAGTTGGGCGGCCCGGCGCGTTCGGTGGCGTTCTCGGTACCGACCGGCAACTTCGGCGACATCTTTGCCGGCTACCTGGCGCGCAACATGGGCCTGCCGATCAGCCAGCTGATCGTCGCCACCAACCGCAATGACATCCTGCACCGCTTCATGAGCGGCAACCAGTACGTCAAGGAAACCCTGCACGCGACCCTGTCGCCGTCCATGGACATCATGGTTTCGTCGAACTTCGAACGCCTGCTGTTCGACCTGCACGGTCGCAACGGCGCGGCCATTGCCGGCCTGATGGACAACTTCAAGCAGGGTGGCGGCTTCAGCGTCGAAGAAGACCGCTGGACCGAAGCGCGCAAGCTGTTCGATTCGCTGGCCGTCGATGACGCGCAGACTTGCGAAACCATCGCCGAAGTCTTTGCCCAGACTGGCGAAGTGCTCGACCCGCACACCGCGATCGGCGTAAAGGCCGGTCGCGAGTGCCGCCGCAGCCTGGATACGCCAATGGTGGTGCTGGGCACCGCGCACCCGGTCAAGTTCCCGGAAGCGGTGGAGAAGGCCGGGGTCGGCAAGGCCCTGGAATTGCCTGCGCACCTGAGCGACCTGTTCGCCCGCGAAGAAAAGTGCACGGTACTGGCCAATGACCTGAAAGCCGTTCAGGCTTTCGTCAGCCAGCACGGTAATCGCGGCAAGCCGCTCTGATCGACTGATCGGCACATGAAAAGCCCGTCTCTGACGGGCTTTTTTATTTCTACACTGGCATTGGTTTGCAGCAACGAATCAGGGGTATCAATGAGCACAGGACGTCGTCGCGCAGCAGGGCTGGTATTGGTCTGCCTGTTCGGGCTAGGTATGGGGCACATGGTGCAGGCCGCGCAGAGTCTGTCCTTTACCCTGGCGCCGCCGTTCACCGAGCTTGAGCCGCTGGCCTTGAGCCGCGCGCAGCAACAGTGGCTGGGGCCGTCGCGGGTGTTGCGGGTGGGCATCTCGTTTGCCGATTACGAGCCGGTGGACATCACCATCGACCGCAATCGCTACCAGGGCATCAGCGCCGACTACCTGAGCCTGGTGTCTGAACGCCTCGGGGTGAAAACCCAGGTACTGGCCTTCGCCAAACGCGAGGAAGCCATCGAGGCGCTACGCCATGGCGATATCGATGTGCTGACCAGCGCCAATGGCTTCGAGCGCAGTGTGGCGGGCCTGGCGTTTTCCGACGACTACATTCCCGATCGCTCGATGGTCGTGGTACGCGGTGGCGCGCCAGTGCCGCCACCGTCGTTGGCCGGGATGAAAGTGGTGCTGCTCGATGGCTACGCCGACACCCGGGTCATGCATCGGGTCTACCCCGACAGTCAGGTGCTTTTGGCGCCTAACCTGAGCAGTGCCCTGGAGGCGCTGAACCAGGGTGAGGTGGATGTGTTTATCGGCAACGAGATCATCATCCGCGCCTTCAATGCCTTGCGCCCGTATCTGGGCTTGCAGGTGGTCGGCCCCAGCGCTTTGCCGCCGATCGGCTTCGCCTTTGCCGTGCGCGCCGAGGATCGGCTGCTGCAGGACATGTTCAACGACGCCCTGGCCAGCCTCGATGAGTCGGTGCGGCGCGAGATTCTCGGTCGCTGGACCTCCGGGCTGGGCTCGGACGTGGCGCATCACCGGGTCGAGTTGACCCTGGCCGAACGTGAGTGGATTGCCAGCCACCCGGCGGTCACCGTGGTCGGCAGCCAGTACCCACCCTATCTGTTCCGCAATCGTCAGGGCGCCTGGGTTGGCCTTAACAGCGATGTACTGGCGACCGTCGCGCAAATGACCGGGCTGAAATTCGTCTATGCGCCGTCTGAATCGATAGCCCAGAGCCTGGAGATGCTCAGGAGCGGCCAGGCCGACATGAGCACCACCTTGAGCGAAACCCCGGAGCGCCGCGAGTTTCTCGACTTTACCCATTCCATTGGCGGGCAAAGCTGGGTGTTCATCGTTCGCCAGGCGCAATTGGGCCTGGCGTCCCTGGATGAACTGGCCGGGCAGACCTTGGCGTTGCCGGCGCAGCACGCACTGGAAGGCACCATTCGCCAGGACCACCCCGGTGTTCGCCTGCTGTTGGTGGACTCGCTGGAGCAAGCCCGGGAAAAGGTGCGCAGCGGCGAAGCATTGGCGACTATCGACAGCGAAATCGGTGCCTACAGCGTGATCGGCAACGACCCTGTGCTCAAGGTCGGGCGCGGGGTTGAGGGCAAGTGGGCACCGGACAGGTTCTCGGTGCGGCGCAGCGCTCCGGAGCTGGAAAGCATTCTGAACAAGGCTCTGGAAGCCTTCCCGGTCGCCGAGTTGCGCGCCGTGCGCATGAAGTGGCTGGGCGCGTTGGCGCCGCCAGCGCCGGCCTGGCAGCGGATTGCGCCGTGGATCTACTGGACTGTGGCTGCAGCGGTGCTGTTTGGGCTGGTGTCGTTGGTCTGGAGCAGCCGCCTGCGGGTGCAGATCCGTCAGCGGCAAAGGGCCGAGCAAGCCCTCAACGACCAGTTGGCCTTCAAGCGCGCGTTGCTCGACGGTATCCCCAATCCGATCTACGTACGCGATCTGGAAGGGCGATTGATCACCTGCAACAAAAGCTATGAGCAAGCCTTCTCGTTGCGCCTGGAAGACGTCAAGGGCCGGCGCCTGACGGACATCGAAGTCATTCCCGAGGCACTGGCCAGACAGCTGCACGCCGATTACCTGAGCCTGCTCGAGGACCCCAAGCCAGTATTCGTTGACCGGCGCATCGAATTCCAGGGCCAGCGCACCGACGCCTACCAGTGGACCGTGCCGTTCTACAGTGCCGACGGCCAACTGCAGGGCCTGCTGGGCGGCTGGATCGACATTACCGAGCGCAAGCAGCTGGAAGCAGCGCTGGTTGAAGCCCGCCAGCAGGCCGAGCAGGCCAACCAGGCCAAAAGTGCATTCCTGGCGACCATGAGCCATGAAATCCGTACCCCCATGGCCGTCATCATTGGCCTGCTTGAACTTGAGCGGGAGACGACCCTGGCGCATGGCCAGGTACCTTCGCAAGGCCTGGAAACGGCTCATCAGTCAGCCCGCGAGCTGATCGCCCTGATCGGTGACAGCCTCGATCTTGCCCGCATCGAGGCCGGCAGCCTGCAACTGGAACCGCAGGCGCGGGCGCTCAAGCCATTCCTCAACGCCATTGTCGAGCAGTTCCACGCCCAGGCCCTCGGTCAGGGGCTGGACCTGCGCCTGCAACTGGCCAGCGAGGCGCAAGGGGTGTACTGGTTCGACCCGCTGCGCTTGCGTCAGGTGCTGGTCAACCTGCTGGGCAACGCCCTGAAGTTCACCCACCTGGGCCTGGTCGAACTGCAGGTTAGCCGCAGTGGGCACGACAGCTTGCATGGCGTTGGCCTCAGGCTGTGTGTGCGCGACACCGGCATCGGTATCAGCGCGCAACAGCAAAGCGAGCTATTCCAGCCGTTTGCTCAGGCAGGCGCCGGCGCCGAATATGGTGGCTCGGGCCTGGGCCTGAGCATCTGCCGGCAGTTGGTCGAGTTGATGGGCGGCAGCATTGCCTTGCGCAGCGTGCTGGGCAAAGGCACCGAAGTCAGTGTCGAACTTACCCTCGAAGCCGTGGCCGCCGAACCTGCGCCGCAAGACCCCGCGCCAAGGTTGCCCAGCGGCCCGGCGCGACGGATCCTGGTGGTCGACGACCTGTCGGCCAGTCGCCTGGTGCTCAGCCAGCAACTGGAGTTTCTCGGCCATGAGGTGGTGGCCGTGGAAAACGGTCAGAGCGCTCTGCAGGCCTGGCAGGGCGGCGAGTTCGACCTGGTGCTCAGCGACTGCAACATGCCGGTAATGAACGGTTATGCGCTGGCCCGCGGCATCCGCCGCCTGGAGCGCGGCAGCCAGAGCCCAGCCATCGCCATCGTCGGTTACACCGCCAACGCCATGCAGGAAGAGCGCGCCCGCTGCCTTGAGGCCGGCATGGATGAATGCCTGGTCAAGCCGGTCGCACTTGCCCAGCTGGTCGCGGTGATCGAGCAGTTGGCTCCCCGGCACAGCTTCAGGATGCAGACCCTGCAGAAGATGACCCAGGCCAATACCGCCGTGCTGCAACGCATGCTGGAAGAGTTGCTGAAAAACCTGTGCGAGGAGTCCGCCTTGCTGGCATCTGCCGTCGAGGCGCAGGACTGGGAGCGCATCGGCGTGGCGTTGCATCGCCTCAAAGGCGTTGCCTGCCTGATTGATGCGCTGCCCCTGGCGCAGGCTTGTGCGCAGCTGGAAAGCGCCCGCCAAGGACGTTCCACGGCATTGGCGACATCGGCATGGACAACGCTGAAGGCTGCGATAGACCAGTTGCAGCAGGACATTCAACAAGAGCTGTGGAAAATGTCGCCTGAACTTTAGGACATGTCCTATGGGCGTCCTAGGCCGATTTTCCTAAAGTTGCAGGGTGCTGTCGTACAGATCGGCTACTGCGGGGAAATATTCATGCGCTCACTGAAGGTTCTGATTCTCGAGGATCATCCTTTCCAACTGATGGCCTTGCATCAGATGCTCAACGCCAATGGCGTCTTCGATGTGCTGACGGCTGAGTCGGTCGAGGGGGCCCGACAGACCCTGTCCCGGCGTGGGCGGGTCGATATCGCCATCTGCGACCTGCACATGGACGGCCAGGACGGCCTGGAACTGATCCGTCACCTGGCCGACAGCGGGCTTGCCGCGGCACTGATCATCCTCAGCAGTGCCGAACGTGGGGTGCTCGACAGCGTTGCCGACCTTGCCCGGCAACTGGGCCTGAGGGTCCTCGGCAGCCTGCAGAAGCCGGCCTGCAGCGTTTCCCTGCACAAGTTGTTGCGCCGCTACCTGGATGAGCCCGGCGATACGCCCCCGGCCGTCGCGGTACCGGTCCATGCCGAGTTATTGGCCCTGTCAGCGGATGAAGTAGCGCAGAGCAAGGCGCAATGGGTGGTCCACTATCAGCCCAAGGTCGGTTTCGACGGCACTCTGGCAGGCGTCGAGGCGCTGGTACGCTGGCAGCATCCGAGCCTTGGCTTGCTCGGCCCCGGGCAGTTCTTCCCGCTGGTCGAGGGCGCCGGCTTGCTGGAGACGCTGAGCTGGCATGTGCTCGACCAGGCCCTGGCCTTCAGCGTCCGCTTCAGGGAGCACAAGGGTCAGCCATTGCCGGTGGCGGTGAACATCGCACCGCAGATGCTGGTGCGCGACGATTTCGCTGCGCAGGTCATCGCTGCCCTCCAGCGCCATGACGTGCCAGCCAGTGCCCTGACCCTGGAAGTCATCGAAACCCATGGCTGCCAGCTCGACAGTACCCAGCTCGAAGGGCTGCTGCACCTGCGCATTCTTGGCTGCCAGCTGTCGATCGATGACTTCGGCATGGGTGTGTCCAACCTGCAGCGCCTGCTGGAGCTGCCGTTCAGCGAATTGAAACTGCCCAGCGAGTTTGTCCGTGGCATGGCCGATGATGGCCGCAAGGCGGCGGTGGTGGCCGGTGCCCTGATCATGGCCCGACGCATGGATCTGAAGGTGGTGGTCGAAGGGGTCGAGACGGTTGATGACCTGATGGCGATCAAGGCCCTGGGCAGCCCGGTGATGCAGGGCTATTTCATTGCCCGGCCGATGGCAGGGGAAGACCTTTGCCAGTGGATGCTGGAGCGAGAGTCGGACGAATCCAGACAGCGGCGCAGGGCTTGAACTACCGTTAGCCCAGGCCATGTTCCTGCAGGTAGAGATACAGCGCAGCGTCATTGGCCAGGCCCAGCTTGCGCATGGCACTGACCTTCTGGCTGCTCACTGTCTGTTTGCTACGGTTGAGCAGGGCGGCGATCCGACCGACTGTATGGCCTGCCGCAAGCAGGCGGGCAACTTCCAGTTCCCGTGGCGACAAGGCCGCCTGGTCACGGGCCAGGTCTTCGCGCACGGCACCCTCCTGCAACAGTAACTGCTGCACAGAATCGGCCAGGTAGATCTTGCCGCGCTGCAGGCGAACGATGGCCTGGGGCAACTCGTCGGCCAGGCTGGCTTTGCTCAGCAGGCCATTGATCCCCAGGGCCAGCATCGCCCGAAACAGCCCGGCGTTGTTGATCATGGTCACCACCAGGATCGGCAATTGAGGGTGGTGCCGACGCAACTGTTCCAGCAGCTTCAGGCCGTCGTTCTGCTGCTCTAGCGGCATCATGAAGTCGGTCACCAGCACGTCGCATTCCACGCCTTGCAACAGTGTCGTGAGCTCCAGTGGACCGCCAGCTTCGCCCACCACGCGAATGCCTGGAATCTGCTCCAGCACGGCACGCAGGCCAATGCGAAAGATCGGGTGGTCATCGGCAAGGATGATGCGCAGTTCACCCGGGGTAGGGTCTGTCACAGGCAAGCTCCGATCAATCCGCTGGATTTCAATCTGTCATTTTTGCCGGGCATGCTGGGTCGAGGAAATCGCACTGATAGAACTTTTCCGGCTGCCTCAGGGTCAGTGAAAGACCCCTTCTCGACAGGTAGATGAACAATGAATGAGATGGAATGTATCAGATTGCTGCTTGGCGAAGCATTGGCGCCTTACCAGGTCAGGCTGGTGCGCTTGAGCGCGGGGTGTGATTTTGATCTGCGCCTGACCGATGAGGCGTCGCGCACCGTCCTCCGGCGCACCGTCAAACCCAGCCAGCTGCAGGACTGAACTGGCCTAATGATTTTGGACACCTTCGTCGGGCGCTATTATGGCGCCCAATTGGAGGCAAAATCAGTGCGAAAATCTTACTCGAACGAATTCAAAATCAAAGCTGCCGAGATGGTGCTGGACGATGGTGAGTCAGTCCCTGATGTCTGCGAGAGCCTTGGTCTAGGGCGGACCGCGCTTCGTCGCTGGGTCGAGCAACTGCGCCAGGAACGAGAAGGTCAAACACCGGTCGGCGCGAAGGCCATCACTCCA